>PKYA01000166.1 GCA_003133545.1 Acidimicrobiaceae bacterium
CCGCCGCGCGAGTCGACGACCTTGGTCCCTGGCGTCAGCATCTCGGTGGTCGTGGTCCATTCGGCGGCCCAGTCGCCTCCGCCGAAGTGGGTCAGGTGGGGCGAGGCGGTCGCGAGCAGGGGCGACGCCGCGGCGATCTCGTGGAGGGTGACCGCCCCGGGCTGACGGTTGGTGACGCTGACCCACTGACGCAGCACGCCGTGGTCCTCGGCGTGGAAGCACAGCGAGACCTCGAGCAGGCAGTCGGGGTCGACGAGAAGGATGTCGGTCTGTGGGCCGACCGCGCGGACGTCCTCCACCTTCAGGCGGGTGGTCGTGGTGCCGTCGCTGTGCGTGACCCGCAGGGCGGGCGCGTGGGTGGACTCCTCGTCGTAGGCCGGATAGGCCAGCGGGTACAGCCCATTCGGGATCCCGGCCGCCAGGTGCTGCATATGGGTGTCGATGTCCGGCCCGAACCCGGCCTGGCGCAGCCGGCCCTGGTCGTCGACGAGGAAGCCGTACCCGGCGCCTCCAGACGACACCACGATGCTGGTCACCTGACCACCTTTGCAGAGCTCGGGCATTGCACCAAGCGCCGCGGGCGGGGACGGTGCTTCGTGCTTGCACCGGGATTACTTCTCGTCGGTCGGCCGGTGCGCAAACGGGAAGGAACTTCATCTGATGTAGTTCAACGCAGGTCCTGCGGATTTGCGTCTCCTAGGATCGTGTGGTGGCCACCGGTGGACGCAGTGCATCTGGCGCCGGGCGTCGAGCGGACTCCACACCACTTGTTCTACCGCCCCCTCCCTTCGAGCCAGGGTCGGTATCCATCCGGCTGTATCCGCACAATGAACTACCCGCCGACGCCATCGTCCGCGAGCTCTGCGAGCAAGCCGGTCTCGCCCTCGACAACGGGTTTGACGGAGTCATGACAAGCGAGCACCACGGTGGCTTTGCGGGCTACATGGCGCAGCCACTGCAGATGGCCTCGTTCGTTTTGGCAGAGCACGCCACCGGTTGGGCCGCGGCGGCACCGCTCTTGCTTCCCCTCAGGTCCACGCCGCTTGTTGCGGAGGAGGTCGCGTGGCTCCAGGCTCGTCATCGCGGTCGGGTCGGACTTGGAGTCGCCGCGGGTGCCCTGCCACTGGATTTCGAGGCGGCGGGCGTCAGCCAGGCTGAGTCCGTCGATCGCTTCAAGTCCGAGCTCCCTCGGCTGGTCGCGATGCTCCGAGGTGAGGATTTGGGCGCGCTCGACGGGGATCCGGCGCTGCTGGCCTGCCGGCAAGCTCCGGTTCCCGTGCTCAGCGCCGCCGTGTCGATTGCGGCGTCCGTTCGAGCGGCCCGATGCGGGGCGGGAATCCTGATGGAAGGCATGTCCGCGCCCTCGAGACTCGCCCGTCTGACCCGCGCATTCGGCGATGCCGGAGGCAGGGGCTCCCAAGTTCTCATACGTCGGGTGTGGCTGGGCCGCGTGCAATCAGGGCTCGTCGACAGCCAGCGGGCTGTCTATGAGAGCTATGCCGCGCAGGCGAGCTCGTTCGGTGAAGACCAGACGATCGCGTCCGACGAGCCAGACGAGATGGCGGAGCGCCTTGCAGCAACCGTGACGGAAGTCGGTGCCGACGCGCTCAACCTTCGAGTGCAGCTTCCCGGCATGTCACCTGGGCAGGTACGGGAGCAGATCGGGCGTATTGGGTCCACCGTCATTCCGTCTCTGAAGAAGATCTGGCCCGCACCTGAACAGGCCCCCTGACTACTTGATCGGTGTCCAGCCTCTCCCGAGGTGGTTCCCACCGTCGACGTCGAGGGTGATCCCGGTGATCTGTCGTGCGTCATCGGACAGAAGGAAGCACACCGCCGCGGCGATATCCTCAGCTTCGGTCAGGCGGCCAAGAGGGAGTGCCGAGCCGGCTGCCGCACCAGCGTCGGATTCCCAGATGGAGCGAGTCGCCGTGGTTCGCACCAGCCCAGGACTCACTGCATTCACCCGAACCCGCCGACCGGCGAGATCGGCCGCAATGGTGCGCGTCATTGCGTTCAATGCAGCCTTTGCCGACGCATAGGCCACCATGGCCGACGTGGTCTTGTGCGGAGATCCGCTCGAAATGGTGACGACCGAACCGGCGTTGTCACCGAGACCGCGAGCTATCGCGGCGCGGATCAGCGCGATGGCCGGCCAGGTATTCAGCCGGATCGTCTCGAGAAGCTGTGCCTCGCTGATGGTGTCAAAGGAGAGCGGGTAGGGGGCGCCGCCCAGCGTGCTGACGATCAAGTCGATACGGCCGAACGCGTCGATGGCTCGGTCTGTGAGCATCGCCACTGCTGGTTCGGTGTCCATGGATCCGACGACGCCGATGACATCGAGTCCCTCTGCCCGTAGGGCAGCCTCCGCAGACGCGACCCGATCCTCGTTGCGACCGTTGATGACCACAGACGCTCCCTCTCGGCCCAAGCGGAGGGCGCAGGATCTCCCAATGCTCGGCTCAGCTGTCGAACCGGTGACGATGGCCACCTGACCGGAGAAGCGCTGGCGATCCGCTTCGAGTCGTTCGAGGCGCAGCTCTTGATCGGTCACCGTTCCCGAAGCTTCGTGTGGTGGTCGAACAGGTCGACCAGTTTCTTGACCGGCGCCGCCGGCTTATCGAAATCTGCGATGAACCGGTCGAACGCATCATTTGAGAGGATCACATCGCTGTGCTGTCGGACAATCCGGTTCGCTCTTGCCGTCACCGTGTCGAGGACGAACGCACTCACGGTCGTATCCTCCAGGTCGGCGGCCTGCCGAATGAGAGCGTCTTGCTCAGGTGTCACGCGGATCTCGAGGCGGTGGCGACGACTTCGAGTCGCTGTCGGTTCCATGCCAACATCCTCCTTTGTCCTGACAGTGTCCGGTCACGTGGGTGCCCCCGGTCATGCCACGAGGGCCCGAATTTCGCTCGGCTCGGTTTCGTACCTCGGACATGGATGCCGATGTCACGTACGTGATGGCCAGGGTCGAGTTCCCAACCATCTGTAATGTGTACGGTTCGGTTAAGTCTTCCTATCCGCGACACTATCCTAAATTCGTACGGTACAGTTCAATTGGGTCAATCGCGACACTTTAGGGAGCTTCATGCCTCGTCCCAGCCGTGAGCAGGTCTACGAACGCCTGGAAGCGGCCATCACCGAGGTCCGGGAGCACCTCGGAGGACTTCCTGATCCCGCTGAAGCCCAGGGCATCTGGACCAACATCTGGTACGAAGAAGCCCATCACTCCACTGCCATAGAGGGCAACACTCTGGTGCTCAGGCAGGTCGAGACGCTATTGGCCGAGGGGCGCGCGGTCGGGGACAAGGATCTCTCGGAGTACATGGAAGTCCGCGGTTATGCCAACGCCGCTCAATGGGTTTATAGCCAGGGATTGGCGAAAGATGGATGGTCCAGCGGAGATGTCCTCAACTTGACCGAGGTACGCCACGTGCACCGCATGGCCATGCAACCGGTGTGGGATGTCGCTCCGCATCCCGCAGCTACGGCGGGTGAAGCGCCTGGAGGATTCCGGGAGCACGAGATTGCGACGTTTCCCAACGGAATGACGCCACCTTCTTGGGTCGAAGTCCCCGCCGCGATGGGCGATTGGATCTCAGACGTCTGCCACATTCCCGAGGCAACCCGACCAATCGAAGTGCTGGCCTCGGCCCACGGTCGATTCGAGCGAATCCATCCATTTCTCGATGGCAATGGGCGAACCGGTCGCCTCCTCCTCAACCTGGTCCTGGTCCGGCTCGGCTATCCCCCTGCCATTGTCTACAAGCGAGATCGGTCTCGCTACCTTGCCGCATTGCGTCGAGCCGACGTCGGAGATGCGGGGGCTTTGGGGGAGCTCATTGCTCGATCGGTGCTCGACAACCTGTACCGCTTCGTGGTGCCCGCCATCGCCGGTCCATCCCGCCTGGTTCCTCTGGCCGCCCTCGCGACCGCACAGCTCTCCACTGGGGCCCTGCGGGTTGCGGCCAACCGTGGTCGCCTCCGGGCACAACATGGATCCGACGGACAGTGGCGCAGCACGCAGCAATGGGTGGACGAGTACCTCGATGGTCGCTATCGCCGATGAGCACGGCATTCCCAGGCGACGGAGCTGAGCGGAGCGCCGCCCGCTTCATCGAGCCGCTGGACGTCGCGGTGACACGATGGGCAGCGGTTGAGCCATTCGAGAGATCTGGCGGCGACTTTCGTTAGCTGGCTTGCTGAGGCAGCGAGCGACCCCCCGGTACAGTCGACCAAGTGCTCGCAGTCCATCTCCTCTGGACCGATGACGACGGTGGCGGCTTCTTGCTGTGGGGCGAGGACAGCGACCTGCCGTCGGCCAGTCCTCCGAAGCGCGGCCGGAATCCGGTCGTGCCACTGCCGCGGCCGCATCCGTTCACAGCCTCCGCATCATGCCTGACCACCGGCGTGATCGACGCGGCTCCCTCCCTTCACGCGGCACTTATAGGCGGCCGCGAAGGAACTCAGGTCGTCTGGCTGCCGGGCAAGGCCCACGCGCCCCTCCCGTCGCCCGAGCTCATCCGGACCGAAGCTGCAACCGGGAGTACCAGACAAGCGCCCGGGCTCTGGCCCTTCGAGGTGCGGGTCCTCCGATTGAGCCCTTCGGCTGGGCTGGACGTCGCACTTGCGTTGAGGTTGGAAGGGTCGCCCGCGCTGCATGCCGGCGCCTCGGTGCTGACCTTTTCTGTCCTGGCCTCGCTGGCCTTGGAGATCGTCGCGGGAGGACGGGTGCTGCCCAATCTCCGGCATGGCCCGGATGGGTACGAGGCCAGATGGGAACCCCTGATGAACGGGGCGGACGACGAGCGCGTACGGACCGTGACCCGCTCCCTCCCTCCGGTCTGCCGCTCCCTCTCCGCCGAGGGACTTGCTCCGGAGGGGATCGTCCGTCACGCCCTGGACGGTTTCGTTGATGCCGTGTGCCGGGACGCCTTGGCTGCTTCCCGCAGTTCCCTCATCCGGTTGCCACGCACCGGGACCAACCAAACGCCTCCGGTGTTGGAGTCCTGGCTGACCGGCCTCGCGTCCCCTTCGCCTCACCTGGTGGCCGACACGGGCGAGCTGGCCAAATTGGAACGCCTCATGGGCGAGTGGCGCGCCGATGCGGCTGCACGAAGCGGGTCCTGGAGATTGTGCCTCCGACTCCAGGAACCCGGGCCGAGCAATGACACTCAAAATGGCCGCGGAACCCCCGACGCTCAGTCAGATCAATCAAGCGAATCGGCGACATGGCATTTGGAGCTCCTTTTGCAGGCCACCGATGATCTCAGTCTGGTCGTCAATGCCGAAGAGGTCTGGCGGGCCGGCGACCAGCTGCAGCGGGCCAGCCGATCGCTCAGCGCTCCTCATGAGGTCTTCCTGGCCGAACTGGGTCGGGCGGTGCGGATCTATCCCGAGCTGGGGGAGGCGCTGCGCCAGCCCACGCCGACGGGTCTCACGCTGGATCTGAATGGTGCCCATCGCTTCCTGGCCGGCGCCGCGCCGGCCCTCGAGGTGGCCGGGTTCGGCGTGCTCTTGCCGTCCTGGTGGGGGCGGCCCCAGGCCCGTCTGGGCGTACGGCTCAAGACCTCTTCGCCATCCACCTCGTCGAGGGGTGCCAGCTCGGGGGGTCTGCTCAACCAGGACGGCATCTGCGCCTTCGACTGGGAAGCCGCACTGGGTGACCAGCAGATCGACCAAGCCGAGTTGCTCCGACTGGCCAAGCTGAAAGCACCATTGGTCAACGTGCGCGGCCAGTGGATGGAGTTCCGACCGGCCGAGGTGGACCGTCTGATCAGCTTCTTGGTGGCGCAGCCCAAGAACAAAGCCGACCGCACCATGACCATCGGCGAAGTACTCCAGGTGGCAGCGGGCGTCGGTCCGGTTCATCCCGGCGTCCCGGTGCTCGGCATCTCGGCCGAAGGACAGCTGGGGGCATTGTTGCGCGGCGAACTGGAAGCAACGCTCGAAGTACGGCCGACTCCGGACGGATTCATCGGCGCACTGCGTCCCTACCAAGAGCGCGGCGTGGCCTGGCTCCAGATGTTGGAGCGTCTCGGGCTCGGTGCCTGCCTGGCCGATGACATGGGTCTGGGTAAAACGGCGACCGTTCTGGCCCTGCTGCAGTACGAGCACCTGACCTCGACCCAGGAGACGGGAAAAGGAAAAGGGCGTAAGGCGGCGCCTGGGCCCACTCTCGTCATCTGCCCGACGTCAGTGGCAGGTAACTGGGCGCGAGAGTCCGAGCGCTTCACCCCGGAGCTTGCGGTGATGATGCACCACGGCGCGACCCGGTCCAGGGAGGCGACCTTCGAGAAGTTGGCCGCCGCAGCGGACATCGTGATCACCACCTACGCCCTGGCGACCCGGGACAGAGCCGTCCTGGCCAAAGTGCCCTGGAGGCGCATCGTGCTCGATGAGGCCCAGAACGTGAAGAACCCTGAGGCCAAGCAGACCAAAGCTGTCCGCTCCCTCTCGTCGCCCCACAAGGTTGCGCTCACCGGTACCCCGGTCGAGAACCACCTCGGCGAGCTGTGGTCGATAATGGAGATTCTCAACCCTGCGCTTCTCGGGTCGGCTACGTCTTTCCGGGAGCGCTTCGTGATCCCGATCGAGCGGTTCCGCGATGAGGAGGCGGCCGAACAACTGCGGTCGCTCACCCGACCGTTCATCCTGCGGCGGCTCAAGACCGACCGGACCATCGTCCCGGACCTGCCGGAGAAGATGGAGATGAACGAGCTGTGCACCCTCACCAAGGAACAGGTGACTCTCTACCAAGCCGTGGTGGACGACATGTTGCGCCGGATTGAGGAGGCCGAGGGTATCGCCCGAAAAGGGTTGGTCTTGACCGCCATGTTGCGTCTTAAGCAGGTCTGCAATCATCCCGCCCAATTTCTGAGCGACGGCTCCGCGCTCCCTGGTCGCTCTGGGAAACTCGAGCGAGCCGCGGAGATCCTGGACGAGGTACTCGATTCCGGCGAGCGGGCGCTCGTGTTCACCCAGTTCTCCGCAATGGGCTCTCTTCTGGTCGAGTATCTGTCGGCACGATTCGGCTGCCGGATCTCCTATCTCCACGGCGGGGTGCCCCGCCGACAGCGCGACATCATGGTCGCGGAGTTTCAGGATCCGGAGACCGACATCCCGATGATGGTCCTCTCACTCAAGGCCGGCGGGACGGGCCTGAACCTGACTGCCGCCAACCATGTGATCCATTTCGACCGTTGGTGGAACCCGGCGGTGGAAAATCAGGCAACTGACCGGGCGTTTCGTATCGGCCAACGCAAGGATGTGCTGGTGCGCAAGCTCGTCTGCGCCGGGACACTCGAAGACCGAATCGACCAGCTGATTGCCTCCAAACGCGACCTTGCCGAACGAGTGGTGGGCGCTGGTGAGGGTTGGCTCACCGAGCTTTCGACGGATGACCTGGCCGACGTGTTGCGCCTCTCGGCCGAAGCGTCGGTGGGCTCGTGAACCCGCCCCGCAAGAAACCAGGGACTCCCCGGAAGGCAAATCGCAACCACACCTCGGCTGCGGCCGTCGGAGATCTCCAGGCGCTGGTCGATCAGGTCCAGGCGCTTCGGCGACGTCACAAAGCGCAGCCGTCCGCACAGAGCGCGGCGGAGCTGTCCCGGCTCCGAGAGCGCCTGCTGGAGGCTCTCGACCTCGATGAGGACGACACCGAACTTGAACGAGACGACATGGAAAACGCCGATGAGTCTCTCGGTGGTGACGACGAGCTGGGATACGACGACGACATGCAGGAGGAGGTATGGGAGGAGGACGAGTCGGGAGATTGGCGTGCCCGACGAGACTGGTCCAGGTTTACACCGGCCAAGCGGATCCCCGTCGATGATGGAATCGAACTGCGCAGCCGCCGTGGGGCCATCGGTGAGAGTTGGTGGTCCAGGCGATTCCTCTCTGCGGTCGAGTCGATCCTCACAAGCGGCCGACTGACCCGTGGTCGCACGTACGCCCGCCAGGG
>PKYA01000213.1 GCA_003133545.1 Acidimicrobiaceae bacterium
GGATCTTCACGTTCGGCGACGCCACCTACCACGGCTCAACCGGAGCGACGGCCTTGAACGCGCCGATCGTGGGCATGGCCACCGACTCGGCGACAGGTGGCTACTGGCTGGTGGCGGCCGATGGCGGAGTGTTCGCGTTCGGTGCGCCCTTCTACGGCTCCCGGGGCGGACAGGCGCTGAACCAGCCGGTGGTCGGCATGGCGGCCACGGCCGACGGTGGCGGCTACTGGTTGGTGGCGAAGGACGGAGGGATCTTCACGTTCGGCGACGCGCCTTACCTCGGCAACGACCTGAGCGGGCCGACGGCGCCCGCCGTCGGCATTTCGAGCGGCGGGGCCGCGGCGGGTCCCGGCGGCTATCGGGTTGCCTACGGCAACGCGGTCGACCCCCTCGGTCCCGCGGTCACGGACTACCTCTCGCAACGCGCCGGCAACGTGACGGCGGCGCTCTACGACGCCAACTCCGGCGCCACCTTCGTGCTCAATCCCGGCGACCTCGAGAACACAGCCAGCATCGTGAAGGTCGACATCATGGTGACCGCGCTGCAGGAGGCACGGCAGAACGGAGGATCGGTCCCGGCGGCCGAACTCGGGCTCATGCCCCCGATGATCGAACAGAGCGACAACGATGCAGCCACGGACATGTGGAACGACGTCGGCGGCCCCTCCGCCGTGGCGCGCTACAACGAAAACCTCGGCCTGACGTCGACGACCCCGAACGACGCGTGGGGGCTCACCACGACCAGCGCGGCGGATCAGGTCAAATTGGTCAAGGCACTGGCCTATCCGAACACGACCCTGTCGGGGCAGGCGCGCGCCTACGGCCTCTCCCTCATGGAGAACGTCGAACCTACCCAGGCCTGGGGGGTAACCGGAGGAGTGCCCCCCGGGGTGACGGTCGCCCTGAAGAACGGGTGGCTCCCGCTCTCACCCGGTGACTGGCAGGTCAACAGCATCGGGTTCGTGGCCGGCGCCGGGCGCGACTACGTGCTGGCCGTGCTCACCGACGACGATCCCACCGAGGCCTACGGGATCGCCACCATCGAGGGCGTCTCGAGGCTTGTCTTCGCCCAGCTTTCTTCGGGCTGATCCCTCACTCCGCTCACTCCGCTCGCAGCACGAGCGCCGTCGGCGTGCGGGCCGCACGCCGACCGGGGAGTGCCGCAACGAGGTTGGCCAGCACGAGCGCGGCGAGGGCAATGAGCACCAAGGAGACCACCGGCACCGTGGGATCCGCAACCGCCGCGAGCTGGTGGGCGAAGAGGTCCCAGAGGAGACGGCCCAGTGCGATCCCGAGGGGTATGCCGAGGATCAGCCCGACCGCGGCGACGACGGTCGACTGCCAGGCCACGGCCGCCGCCAACTGGCCCTGGGTGAAACCGAACGTCTTGAGGAGGGCCATCTCGCGTCGGCGTCGCTTCACCGACGCCACCAGGGTGAGTCCCAGCGCCGCCACCGCCCCCACGGCCAACCCACCGGCGAGCAGCGCCGGCGTCGCGCCCATGGCGCGGTAGTTGACGATCGCCGCCGGCCGCTGGGCCCCCAGGAGTTGGATGATGACGCCGTAGGCATCCGGCCCGCCGGCCGCCAACGCCTGAGGCGTGCGGAAGGGTTGCTCGAGCTCATGGGCGATCCTGGCCAGCGAGCGCTGCGCCGCGACCGGATTCGCCCCCGGCCGCAGCCGGATGAAGAGGGCGTTGGGGCCGGACTCGGGGCCGAATTGGTCGAGGAGAGCCTTCGGGACAGCCGACGTGGGCATGAGCGCCCCGGTGCTCATCGACGGGTGGACCCCGAGGACCGTGCCGATCGCGGGCAGGGTCGCCGTCCCGACGATCCGCAGGCGGACCGTGGGGATGCCGTCGCCCTGTACCGTCACCATCTCGCCGATCCGCTTGTGCAGCTGTGCCAGCGTCGCCGCCCCGAGAACGATCTGGCCGGGCCCGTCGAGTGGATGGCCGGAGAGCACCGGCGGGGCGACGGCGGCGTGTGCCGCTTCGGCCAGGAAGGGCGCGACCTGGCCGTCGATCTGCAGCGTCCCGAAATAAGCACCGGTCGTGCTCTCCACCATGTGGTCGCGCGCCAGGAGTTGCGACGCCGCCGCCGTCGGGACGGGTCCGTACCCGTCCGTCGAGTACAGGGCGTAATTGAAGTTCCAGCCGTACAGATCGGAGTGCGAGATGAGGGTGTTCAGGCTGGAGCCGAACGTGATGGTGGTTACCACCACGGTGATCGCCAGCACCGCCCCCACGATCACCGATCGCACGGGCACCGTGTTGCGACCGCGTCCGGGCTCCAGTGCGAAGCGCAGGCCCATCACCCCCGAGAGCGGAAAGCCCGCTCCGAGCGCACTCTGCACCACCTTGGAGTTGCGGGTTTCCGGGCGTCCGCGGTTTTGTATGCGGTGGGGGGCCTGCCGGTAGGCGATCACCGCGGCTGACCCGCCCACCACGACCACGATGATCAAGAAGCCCAGGCCGAGAACCGTCCAATCGAAGTTCACACCCGACGACGGCTCGACGGAGCGCACGGGTCCGAAGGGCGCCAGCGGGGACAGACCGACCGCCACCCCGACCGCCAGGACGGCACCCGCCAGCACCGCGCCGAGAACGCCGAACAGCCCGTCGGTCGAGGTGACGGCGGCCCAGGCACCCACGGCCCGCAGCACGGCCAGCTCGTCGCTGCCCGCCCGGAGCTGGCGGGAGACGGCCTGTACCCCGATGAGCAGCGCGGCCAGCCCCGCGATGACACCGAAGACGCCGAGGGCGATGGACTCGGGACGGACAGCACTCTGTGCCGCCGCCTCGATGGCAGAGGTCACGTAGACCTGGAGCTCCTGTGATCCGCCCGCGACCCGCAGATATTTGCTCGTCGACAGAAGGTGGGCGTACTCGTGCTCGACCGCGGCGTCGTAGCGGCTCCCGCCCGCGACCTGCACACCGTCATAGGTGCCGGCCTGACAGCAGACCTGCAGCGACTGGGCCAGCGCGGATGTGCCGAGCAGAAACCCGGTGTCGTTGCGGTCGATGTCGTCTTGGACCACCTGGGTGTTGAACACACCGATCCCGACCACCGTGAAACGAATGACCCGGTGGAAGGAAAGGCTGGTCTGGTCGCTCGTCCAGATCCCGATGCGGACGTGTGAACCGACGTGCAGGCCCAGAAACGCGGCGGCAGTGGGTGTGGCCACGATCTCGTCCGGATTGGCCGGATTGGCCGTCCGCCCGGCGGTGATCGTCACCCGGTCCAGGCGCGAGTACATGCCGTCCTGGCTGGCGATGAGCTCTACCTGGGCGAGCAGCACGGTGCCCAACCCCCCAGATGGCGTGGCGGTGGCCGCATTGAAGGACACTGCGCACCCGACGTGTCGCACGTGGGGCAAATGGGCGATCTGGGGGATCAGGCCGGAGGCACAATCGACCGAAATGCTCGGTTGCACAATCAGATCGGAGGGGTTGGTCCCGCGCAGGAACTGGGGGTACGACGACTGCGTGCGCCGCGCTCCGGCGAGGGAGCCCATCCCCAGGCCACCCACCAGGCCGACGAGCAAGACGACGGCCAGATAACCACCCCACCGGAGTCGGAAAGTGCAACGGAACCTGTACCAGACGACCCGGAGTAGCGCTGTCATCGGATACCCAGCGTCACGGGGGCGGCAGTGCCGTCAAGACAGCCATGTGATCAAGGACTCCCCCACCCTCCGATGACCGGTCGCGGATGCAGCCCGGGCATCACGGCGACGTGGAACATCCCTCGGAGTCTGGGGCCTGGCCGAGCCTCTGTCGAGGAGGGTACCCGCACTCTTCCGGCTCGTATTAGCACCCCGTCACTCGAGCTCCCGGAGAGCGACGGCGCACCCGTTAGGATCGGCCCCCGGGCCCGGATGGCGGAATCGGCAGACGCGGCGGCCTCAAAAGCCGTTGTTCGAAAGGACGTGCGAGTTCAAGTCTCGCTCCGGGCACACGGCTTTGGGGTGCATTTTCTGTTCAGACTGCGTCACTCGGCCCGAAGGACCGACGCCGTCGGTGTCCGGGCTGCAGCACGGCCGGGTGGCAAGGCGACAATGTTGACGAGGACCAGCACCGCTACGCCAACGAGCACCAGCGCCAGTCCGGGCACGGTGGGTTCGGGAACGGCGTAGATCTGACGGGCGAAAAGCACCCACAGCCAGCGTCCGAGGGCGATCCCGGCCGGAAGGCCCACAACGAGCCCGGCGACTCCCACCAACGTCGCCTGCACAGCCACGGATGCCGACACCTGACGACCGGTGAAGCCAAGCGTCTTCAAGAGCGCAAGGTCTCGACGGCGTCGGCGCACCGAAGTGACGAGAGTGAGCGCGAGGGCCACCACGGCTCCCACGGCCAGGCTTGCCGCCAGGAGGGACGGGGTCGCGCCCATGGAACGGTAGTTCACGATCTCGGCGGGGAGGAGATCCGACGACACCACGACCGTGTCGCCGGCACCGTCACCGTTGGGGGCGCGGACAAAGGCCTTGTTGCCGGCCAGAGCGATCCGCCGGATATCGGTCCGGCCGCCGGCCTGGCTCACGCCGTGGCGCATCCGGACGAAGACGAACTCCGGACCGTTGAGGGTGGGATCCGGAGCGGCACTCAGGGCCTTTTGGAAGGCGGCCGGGATGATCCCGTCGGGCAGCAGGGCGCCGGTTCCCATCGAGGTGTGATCACCTTCCGAGCTCGGAAAGCCGATAGCCGGCATGGTGGCCGTGCCGACGACGTGGAGCACCGTCGGTGGGACATAGTACGGAGCACTGCTCTTGCTCCCGTACGTGACCGTCACCGTGCCGCCTACATGGGAGCCCAGCTCGGCCACCGTGGCTGCGCCGAGGACGATCTGGTTGTTTGCCTGTGGAGCGTGCCCGGACAGGATGGGCGGGACGACGGGGGCATCAGCCCGCTCGAAGATGGACGGAATGATCCGCCCATTGATCTCGGGATCGGCCAGCGTGGCATCGGAATAGGCGGCCACGTCCGGGTCATGTCCGAGCAACGCCACGGCTTGAGGGGGGACGTCCGGACCGGTCTCCGAGAACAATGCGTACGTCCAGTTCCATCCGTAGAGAGCCGGATGGGCGACCAGGGTCGAAAGACCGCTCCCGAACGTGAGGGTGGCGGTCACGACCGTCACGGCCACGGCGGTGCCGAAAAGGACCGAGCGCACCGGCACGGCACCACCGGTGTCTCCCGGGTCGAGGGCGAAACGGACGCCGACAACCACGGGAGGCGGAAGACCAACCCTTGCCGCCGCGTTGGCCAGAACGTGCCGACGGGTGGGCGCAAGTCCGCGCCGACCGCTAATTCGGCTCGGCACCGACCGGTACGCGAGGACCACCGACAGTGCGCCGAGAGCGCCGATCACGACAGCCACCCCCACGCCGAGCACCGTCCAGTCGAAGGCGATCCCTGGCGTCGGGTAGACCGCACGCACGGGGCCGATCGGTGCGAGCGGTGACAGAGCAATAGCCACCGCTCCCGCCAAGAGCGCGCCCAGGACCACCGCACCCAGAGCGCCCAGGAGCCCGTCTCCCACAGTTGCCAACGGACCGGCACCGAGAGCTCTGAGAACTTCCGATTCATCCCGGCTCGCCCGGAGCTGGCGGGCGATCGCCTGGCCACCGATAACGAGGGCCACCAGAGCGGCGATCACCCCGAACACCCCGAGGGCGATGGACTCGGGCTTGATCGCGCGTTCTGACTTGGCCGCCACCAGCGAGGTGATGTGGTATTGAATGGTGTCGCCCGGGGGTGTGACCCCCTCGAACGCTCGCTCGACTGCAGCGACGTCCCGATTGCCGTCAGCCGTCTGGATTCCGTAGTAAGTGGCAAACGTCATGCCTCGTGCCACCAAGGTGTCAGTGAGCGCCGGCGTGAACAGCGCAAAGGTCGGGTAGCGGTCAACCTCGTCTTGAACCACGCCGTCACTGAACTCGACCAGGCCCACGAGCTTGGCATCCACTCGGATCGCTGGGGTCACGCCTCCCGATGCGAAGTTCGCCGCGGTGATCTGTGCTTCGGTGTAGAAGCCGAACGGCACCATCTGTCCGACATGCCAATGCGCAACCTCGGCTCCCGCCGGCGTCGTCACGAACTCGTTGGTGCGCCTTGGGTCGGCCATCCGGCCCTCGACCACCCCCGGGCGATCCATGTTGAATGACAGCCCGTCGACGCTGCCGACAGCCGTCACATCCGACAAAGCGTTGGTCTGGGGAGCGCCGTTCGACCCCAGCGTCAGCCCAAACGGCTCAACCCAGCTCTCCACCCGCTTCACGTCGGGCAGACCCCTCAGGGTCCTCGTAAGACTGGCCGAGTAACCGCCCGCATTTCCCGCCGTCACATTGCCCGGGGGAAACACAGCGATAGTCAGATCCGATGGGCTCGTGCTGGCCAGGAAGGTGGGGAATGACGACTGGGTCCTCCGGGCTCCGGCGAGAGACGCCATGGCCAAGCCGCCCACCAGGCCGATGAGGAGGACAACGGCCAGATAACCAGACTTCCGACGGCGGAAGGTCGTTCGGAACCGGTACCAGACGACTTGGAGCGATGAGCTCATGCTAAATCTGGACCTCCGAGGACATCGCTACCGGCGAGTTCTTCTCGGAGTCTGGCGAATCTCCTCTGAGTAGTCGAGGGGGGTAGTCCCACTCGCACCACTCGTGTCAGTACCTCTACGTGCGCTGCTTCACGACACCGTTCATGCGGCTGTGTGGTTGTCCCAGAGCGCGACCGTGGTCACAACTTGGTCACAGGCGCTTGCGGATTGCCCTGGACGGAAGAACATGTGGGGATCGCGGGCACGGGACCCCTCCATTTGGCTAGGGTCGGAAACAACCGTTTTCATCCAAGGCCGCACGAGACTCCGTGGAGGACGCCATGACCCAGCAGGCAACAGGGGAGGACCCGGGGGCGGCCCTTCCCGAGGGCGGGTTCGGGACCGAGGACGATCGGGCTTTGGAGGCCATGCTCGACATGGCCAACCCGCAGCCTCGCTACGAGGGGTGGATCGAGGACGGCGGGCTCCTCTGCCCGATCGAGGGGTTCGCCATGGCCACTGGGCGCAGCGCGGTTGACGAGGTGCTCCGCCACCCGGAGCTCTTCACGTCGAAGGGCATCGTGCAGCTCGGCAACATCAGGCCGCTCATCCCCCTGAGCATCGACCCACCCGACCACCTCGGCTATCGCAAGCTGCTCGACCCGCTGTTCGCCCCCAAGCGCATGGACGCCATTGAAGACGACGTCGCGGCGCGCGCGAACCGCTTCATCGACACGTTTGTAGACCGCGGAAGTTGCCACTTCACCGACGAGCTGGCCGTCCCCTTCCCCTCGGCCGTCTTCCTCGGCCTCATGGGGCTGCCGTGGGAGGATCTCGGCACGTTCCTCCGTATGAAGGACGGGATCATCCGGCCCGGCGGGGCCACGATGATGGAGGCCGAGAAGGTCGACCCGGAGGAACGGACGCGCATTCAGAGCGAGACGGCGCAGGAGATCTATGACTACTTCAACGCCATCCTCGACGAGCGCGAGCGGGAGCCGCGCGACGACATCATGTCGGGCTTCCTGAACACCGAAATGGACGGCAGCCGCCTCACCCGCGAGGACATTCTCGATATCTGCTTCCTCTTCCTGATCGCCGGGCTCGACACCGTGACCGACTCGCTCACCTGCTTTTTTGCCTTCCTGGCCCAGAATCCCGAGCACCGCCGCCAGATCGCGAAAGATCCCTCGGTCATCCCCGCCGCCGTGGAGGAGCTCCTCCGCTGGGAGAGCCCGGTCCCGGGCGTGCCCCGCATGGCCGTCGCCGACACCGAGGTGGCCGGATGCCCGGTGAAGGCCGGCACGTTGATGATGGCGTCCCTCGGTGCCGCCAACGTCGACCCGGCGCAGTTCGGCGACCCGATGACGGTGCGCTTCGACCGAACCACCAATCCCCACATCGGATTCGGGGGCGGCGTCCACCGGTGTCTCGGCTCGCACCTGGCCCGCCGGGAGCTCCGGGTGATGATGCGTGAGTGGCACAAGCGCATCCCCGACTACTCGCTCAAGCCGGGCAGCGAGCTCCATTACGCCCGGGGCCTGCGCAGCGTGGAGAACCTCGAACTCGTCTGGTAGCGGCCGCGCGCCGGGCCGGCGCTCTCCGATCGAGGACGAGAAGCAGGCGAATCCAGCGCTGCGGAACACGCGACAGAGGGATCGATGATCAGGACTTTTGGCCTAATGACATCCGGGATCCGCTCCGCGATGCTGGTAGCAGGGGGTGTGAGTGGTCGTCCCTGGCCACAAGCACGGAAGGGTGTCGGAGCCCATGAGCAGAACCAAAAAGGTCCTCCTGACCGTGTTCGTGGTCGGGATCATGGTTGGAACTGGGGAAGTGAGCCACCACCTCAATGACGACCCCGCGACGTCGCTGATCATCCCCGGTACGTCGACGAGCACCACGACTACTCCGACGACTGTGGCTTCTGTGGCTCCTGTCTCACGCTAGGCAGCGCCGGCTACCTCGAGTCCCCCCGCGGCAAGACGCCGAGAAGAGCCGCCCGGTACGCCACTGGTCGTACCGCCCTTTGGCCGTGCGGACAGGCACGTTCGCCCGGCCCGGAGACGGCCACCGCCCAAAAGGTCGTACCTCAGGTAGGAACGCCTGGGTCGGATGCGGTCCCCGAACGCGCCCACGTGCAACACTGGGCTTCCGCAGCCGTGCCCGACGAATGGAGACGTCGCCGCAGTGTTGGTTTTCACCTTCCCAGGACAGGGTTCGCAAAAATCCGGCATGGGCGAGCCCTGGACGGAACACCCTTCCTGGGAGTTCGTCGCGGAGGCGTCGGAGGCCGCCGGGCGCGACCTCTCCTACCTTCTCCTGGAAGCACCGATTGAGGAACTGACCAGGACCGACAACGCCCAGTTGGCCACCACCGTCCTCAGCCTGGTCGTGCTCGATGCCGTTGAGCGCCTCGGCCTCTCCCCCGCTGCCTGTGCCGGGCATAGTCTCGGCGAGTACACGGCGCTCGTGGCCAGTGGTGCCCTGACCTTCGAGGACGGGATCCAGCTGGTGGTGGCCCGCGGCAGCGCCATGGCGCGGGCCGGTGAGGAGTCACCGGGCACCATGGCGGCGCTCCTCGGAATCTCCGACGACGACGCCGAGGCGGCCTGTCAGCGCGCCGAGGGCGACGTCTGGGTGGCGAACTACAACGCACCGGGCCAGGTGGTCATCGCGGGCACCCACGAGGCGGTGCGTGTGGCCGGCATGCTCGCCAAGGAGCTCGGGGCCAAACGGGTGATGGCTATCCCCGTCTCGGGCGCCTTCCACACGCCTCTGATGCAGGCAGCGCGGGCCCCCCTGCGCGCCGCGCTCGCCGAGGTGTCCTTCCGCACCCCCGAGGTGCGGGTGGTGGCCAACGTCGACGCCCGCGTCCACGACGATCCCGCCGACTGGCCCGGCCTCCTTTCGGCCCAGCTGTGCAGCCCCGTCCGCTGGCGCCAATCGCTCGAGACCTTCGCCGGCCTGGGCCTCACGTCCCTGATCGAGCTCGGGCCGGGCGGGGTGCTCAGCGGCCTGGCCAAGCGCAGCCTCCCCGAGATCCAGTCGCTGGCGGTGGCCAAGCCGGGCGACCTCGACACGCTGATGGACCAGATCGCCGAAGTGGGCACGTGGCGGGCCGAACCCGCCCACCACCAGGGAGAGCACCTCTACATGTCCGAGCGGGTCGTGGTCAGCCCGGGCGGGGGCATCTTCACCCCCGAGGAGTCGCTGCGCGCCCCCGGGGCCGGCCTGCTACCTGGCACCGAGGGTGATCCCGGCGCCGATACCGAAGCCATCTCGGTCGTGGCCGTGGGCGACCTGGTGGGACGGGTCGGCGTGACCGAGGTCCGCACGCCGTTCGCCGGCCAGGTCATCGGCTGGCTGGCCGCCGGCGGCGAGCGGGTCCAAGACGGCCAGCCCCTGGTCTGGATGCGCGTGCCGGACCGCGCCTGATGTCGGTGGTCCTGGTCACCGGCGGCAACCGCGGCATCGGCGCCGCCTGCGTCCGCTGGTTCCTCGCCAACGGGGATCAGGTGGCCACCACCTACCGGTCTGCCGAGGCGCCTGCGGCACCCGAGGGGTGCGACCCGGCACGGTTCCTCGCCGTCCCCTGCGACGTCACCGACACCGCGCAGGTCGAGTCGGCCTTCGCCACGATCGAGGACACGTGGGGGCCGGTTGGCATCGTGGTGGCGAATGCCGGCATCACCCGCGACGGTCTCATGCTGCGGATGAGCGAGGACGCCTTCCGGGAAGTGATAGAGGCCAATCTGACCGGCTCGTTCCGGGTGGCCAAGCGGGCGATGGCCAAGATGCTCCGCCTCCATTCGGGCCGCATCATCTTCCTCTCGTCGGTCAGCGCCTTCGTCGGCCTGCCGGGGCAGGCCAACTACGCCGCCTCCAAGGCCGGNNCGGCGCGGAGCGGCTCGCCGCCATGACCGGCCAGGTGCCGCTCGGGCGGGTCGGCACCGTTGACGACGTGGCCGGCGTGGTGGGCTTCGTGGCCTCCGACGCGGCGGCCTACATCACCGGTGCGGTGATCCCGGTCGATGGCGGCCTGGGCATGGGCTTGTAACGTGCACCTAAACGAAAAGAATCCGACACGGACAAGGAGCAGATTGTGGACAGCGACGCAGCGTTCGAGAAGTTTCGCGAGTGCGCCGTAGAGGTGCTGCAAGTGCCGGCCGACAAGATCACCAAGGAGGCCAAGTTCGCCGAGGATCTCGACGCCGA
>PKYA01000100.1 GCA_003133545.1 Acidimicrobiaceae bacterium
CGGCCTCGGTCGGCGGCGGGACGGGGGGCGGGTCGGCGGCGCCGGTGGGCGGCGGGACGGGGGGCGGGTCGGCGGCGCCGGTCGGCGGCGGGACGGTCTCGGCATAGCCTGGCTGCATGCGGGCATGGGTGGTTCACGAGCCCGGGCCGGTGGCGACCGGCCCGCTGCGGCTGATCGATCGTCCGGTCCCCGAGCCGGGCCAGGGGCAGTTGCTGATCAAGGTGCTGCGGTGCGGTGTCTGCCGGACCGACCTGCACCTCGCCGAAGGCGACCTGTCCCCGAAGCGCCGCCTCGTTATTCCGGGTCACGAGGTTGTCGGCATAGTGGACCGGGTCGGACCACACAGCGCGCGCTTCGCCGTGGGAGACCGCGTGGGGATTCCCTGGCTGGCGCACACCTGTGGCATCTGCGTCTTTTGCACAACGGGGCGTGAGAACCTCTGCATCGATCCGCGCTTTACGGGTTGGGATCTCGACGGTGGCTACGCCGAGTACGTCACCGTCCACCAGGCCTACGCCTATCCCTTACCCGACTCGTTCAGCGACCAGGATGCCGCGCCGCTCTTGTGTGCCGGCATCATCGGCTACCGCGCCCTGCGGCGCTCCCGCCTCCCGGAGGGGGGACGCCTCGGCATCTACGGGTTCGGCGGTTCGGCCCACCTTGCCGCGCAGATCGCCATGGCTGAGGGGGCGCGGGTCCACGTGATGACGCGCTCCGCCGAGGCACGCCAGCTCGCGCTCGAGCTCGGCGCGGCGAGCGCGGGGGACGCAGCCGACATGCCACCCGAGCCGCTGGACGCCGCCATCTTGTTCGCCCCCGTCGGCTCGCTCGTGCCCCCGGCGCTCGCTGCACTCGACCGGGGCGGGACCCTGGCGATCGCCGGGATCTACCTGAGCGACATCCCACCGCTCAACTACGACCGCCACCTCTTCGAGGAGCGGATGCTGTGCAGCGTGACGGCCAACACCCGCCACGACGGGACGGAGTTCCTCGAGACGGCGGCCCGGATCGGGATCAAGGTCTCGACCACGCCGTACCCGTTCGATCGGGCGGATCAGGCCTTCGAGGACCTGTCCGGTGACCGCGTCAACGGAGCAGCGGTGATCGTCAACCCAGATTGGTGAGCCCGACGGCCGGTGCCGTCGGTGGGGGCCTCAACCCGTGCCCGTGGTCACCGTGATGGTCTGACCGGTAGAGGTTCCAGAGCCGGGGACTGTGGTCGTTGCGCCGGAGACAGAGGCTGAGGTCGTGGAGGTCGTGGAGCTGGGGATCGAAGACGTGGTGGTGGAGGTCGTGGAGGTGGGACCGCTCGTCGACGTCGAGGTGGTTGTCGAGGTCGTCGGCGTCGCGGCAGTGCCCGCGGTGTCGGGGCTGACGCATCCGGGCGGCGGCGCGGTGTTTCCCTGTTGCCCGGGCATCAACACGGTGCCGGCGCACCCGAAATTGGAGTAGGTGCTGTCCCCGGTCATTGTGGAGCCGTCCGAGAGCGAGTACTCGGTGCGCGTCTCTCGGATGAAACCGTCGGCATCGACGGAGATCCAGATCGCCTTGCCCGCGAATCCGGTCTGGCGCAGGACGGCGTCCGCGGCTTGGATCGTCGCCACCTCCTGGCTGGTCAGACCGCTCAAGTCGGGATCCTGTATGCCGGTGACGTACAGCTTGTAGATGGTCACCGGGACGCCGTCGACGGTGCCCGTGCCCGCCGGTGTCACCCCCTTGATCTCCTGGGATTCGATGTCGAGGTAGCCGCCCGCGCTGGCGAGGCCCTGCATGTCGAGCGCGCCGGCCTCCTGTCCCACCGTTCCTTCGACCGAGCCGGCGTAGCCCGAGAGCGGCGCGCCCGGACTGTCCGGTCCGGGACCCAGGCCGTAGTTGCCTCCACCGAACTCCCATATGTCCGTTCCGTTGTCGTACAGGCTGATGGTGCCGAGGCCGCTGTCCTGGGAGATCACGACCATGGCGTACGGGTCGGTGTCCACCGTGCCGTGCCCGTCGATGCTGGGCAGCCCGCCGCCACATGAGATCGGGTCGGTGTCCGGCGTGGCACCGGTGCCGTTGGTCGCGACACCACCGTTGCCCCCACACGAGGTGGGCGGCGTTGTGACGTTGGAGAAGGTCATGTCATAGCTGCCCGAGGCCTCCGTGGTGCTGACTGCTTTCGCGATCAGCGCGGTCAGTACCTGCCGGTTCGCCGCCCGGTACGGGCCCCGGCGACCGCCGGCGACCTTCCCGCCCCCTCCGGTGAACAGCGCCAGTGAGATGGCGAAGGCAAGTGCGCACGCGACGACCGCTGCGGCGGCCCCCAACCTCCGGCCACGACTTCCCATCACGCCTGTCTACCATGCCCTTGCCGGGAGCGGACGGGCGACTGCGCACCGCGCCAAGATGTGGCAGTGCGCATGGCGATCGCGGGAGGCACGGGCACCGTGGGGAGGCATGTCGTCGGTGCCGCCAGACGCCACGGACACGAAGTGGTGGTGCTCAGCCGGCGGACCGGGGTGGACGTGCAAACGGGGGAGGGGTTGGCGCAGGCGTTGGAGGGGGTCGAGGTGGTGATCGACACGACCAACGTGGCCACGCCGACGCGGGCCAGGGCCACCGCCTTCTTCACCGCGGTGGCGGCCAATCTGCACCGGGTCGGGGCGGCGCAGCAGGTGGCGCGCCTCGTGTCGCTCTCCATCGTGGGCATCGATCGCGTCCCCTTGGGCTACTACCGGGCCAAGCTGGCGCAGGAGAGTGCGGTGCGCGTGGGAGCGTTGCCGGCGACGATCGTCCGGGCGACGCAGTTCCACGAGTTCGCGGCGCAGATCCTCGGTCGCGCCAAGGTCGGGCCGATCGGGTTCATGCCGTCGATGCGCATCCAGCCGATCGCCGCCCGGGCCGTGGGAGAGTTCCTCGTCGAGACCGCGGTCGCGCCGGCGTACCCGGACATCGTCGAGATCGCGGGGCCCGAGACGATCGGGTTGGTCGACATGGCGCGCCGCGTGGTGCGCTGTCGCGGCCAGCGACTGGCCATCGTGCCGCTACGCCTACCCGGGGGCGCGGGCAAGGCCGTGCGGGGCGGTGCGCTCCTGGCGACACCGGCCACGCGCCTCTTGGGCCCGGGACCGGACGCCTGGCTGGAGGGCGACGATCTCGCCGGCATGGGTCGCTAAGCCCACCCGCGGTGGCTCGGTATGCTTTTCGCCGTGCAGGTCACGTTCCGCAAACTCATAGAGCAGCGCGCCAGTACGTGGGACGCGACGCGCCCCAAGAACGTCCGGGTCCCCGGGACGACCATGGCCCTCGGGCGCGGCGACCTTCCGCACGACCTCACCCAGCTCGTGGTCGAGGCGACGCTGGGGATCGAGCACGGGTTCTGGGGTTGTGTCTCCGCGGGGGCCACGTTCCGCAGCACCGGTCGCAAGAGGACGCATCCGGGCCGCGCCGTCATCGCGGCGCACCGCCAGGATCTGGCCCGGGCCGAACAGATCGTCGGCGCGCATGTCCATTTCTGGCGTGACGGGCTGCCCACTCCGGCCGGCGAGGCCCTGAGCACCTTCGACTCCTTGTGGCGGACCCTGCCCGACGGCGGCGCGCTCCGCGTCGAATGGCCCTCCCTCCGGGTCGCCTGACCCCACGATCAAGGGGCGGGCGGGCAACTCCAGGTGGCCGAGACGTGCACCTTTCCGTGCGCCTTGGGGGTTATCGACTCGGGAACGAGTTCGAGATTGGCGCTGCCGTCGGTGCCCTTGGTGGTGAACGAGCCACTGGAGGCGACCCAGGCCGCCAGCCCGCTGGGCTGGAGCACGAACGACGAGACGCCCACGCTGTGCCCGGTCCACTTCCCACTGTGGGGGTCGAGGAACGTGATCGTCCACGCGTCGGATTTGTAGCCCTTGAGGTGACCGATGAACTCGACCTGTCCCCCTTTGGCGTCGGTGCCCCCGCAGTCGGAGGGGATCGCGCGCAACGTGCCGCTCAGGGCACCGCTCACCTTCACCACCCAACCACTGGGACTGCTCGCACCGGCTCCGGTTCCCAGCGCAACGAGGGNNCCCGAAGCATCCATCGGATCCTCCGTCTCTCGTCCTGAGTCAGAACGGTAGCAAACGACCCGTCGCGATCACGGGCGCTCCTCGGTGAGCCAGGCGAGGGTCAGTGCCGCGCTCCACGAGAACCCCTGCCCTCCTATGCCCGCGCCACTGCGGGGGTCGTAGTACTCCGAGAATCCCTGCTCGACGAGCGCGCGGGTGGCGGCGCGAAGGGTCGAGGCCCGGTCGGCCAGCCCCGCGCCCGCCAGGCCGTCGGCGACCAGCCAGTTCACCAGCACCCACGCCGGGCCCCGCCAGTAGCGGATCGGATCGAACGAGGGATCGCCCGGGTCCGAGGTCGCAAGCGGGCACGGGAGGGATTCGGCCCACACGTCGAGGCGCGCCAGCATCCGGGAAAGCCGGGCGGGGCCCACCCCGGCCCACAACGCCACCATGCCGGTGGAGGTGACGGGGCCCACTGGCCGTCGGGCGCGTGTGTCGTAGGGCCGGTACCACCCCAACTCCTCGTCCCACAAGGCCTCCAGCCCGGCGTGCGCCGCGGCGGCCAGGCGCGCCGGTTCTTGGCCGTCGAGTCCCGCCGCGTCCGCCACCGATGCCAAGTCGGCGCCGGCTCGGGCCGTGATGGCCGTGAAGGCGGGATCCTCGACCGCGAACGGGCTGTCCGCCGGTTGGCGCTCGGTGTCCCAGCGCGCGGCACGCAGCGCGTCCACAATCCCGAGGTACTGCCGGTACTCATGCTGCGAGGGCCGTTGGCGGGCCGAGACCGTCGCCACGTCGCGCCGCTCGATTCGCTTATGGGTGACCGCGGGGACCGGCGCCAGGGGCTCGTCCCACGACGGCGAGTTGTCCATCCCCGACTCCCAGGGGTGCACGATGACGACGGCGCCATGAGGGCCGCGCCGCGCCCGCTCGATCCACGACAGCCAGGCCACGAGGCCCGGCCACAGGGACCGGAAGGCCGCCGACGCGCGGGCGCGGTCGGGATCGCCGGTGAACAGGCGCGCCGCGGCGCTCACCGGCAGTGGCGGTTGGGTCAGCCCGGTGGTCGGCGGGGTGTGGCCGGTCGCCCAGACGTCGGGCCCGGGGAAATAGCCGTCGTCCTCGTGCCAGAACACGATGTGGGGCACCATGCCCGACTCCCACTGGGCCGAGAACAACCGCGCCAACTCGCCCCAGGCGTCGTCCCAACGGCCCGCCGCGGCCCAGCCCAGCGCGATCGGCCCGGAGTCCCAGCACCACTGGTACGGGTACAGGCCGAGGGCCGGCACCGTGTAGCCGTCGCGGTGGTTGCGGACGAGGACGTCCAGGGCACGCCGGCGGAGTTCGTCGTCTCCCGGATGGGGGCCCACGCCTCGCGTCCCGGCGGGGGCTGCGTCCGGTTGTCTTCGCTCAGCCCAGGCGGTAGAGCTTGCGCCCGTTCTCGACCAGGATCTTCATGCGGGACTCCGGCCGCAGCGTGGCGAGGGTGTCGTGCACGTGCTCGAGCGGCTTGGGCCAGAGGCTGGTGGGGTGGGGGAAGTCGGTCTCGAACATGATGTTGTCCTCGCCGACCTTGTCGACCAGCTCCTGCAGGTGGCCCCGGCCGGTCTCGAACCACATGGTGGCGTACCAGTTCGTCTTGAAGTACTCCGATGGCGCACGCGAGAGCTCGGCCGCCTGGACCGGAGCGTTCTCGGGCAGTTCCCAGTCCATCGTCTCGAGGATGAAGGGCACCCACCCGATGCCGCTCTCCACCGACACCATCTTGAGCTTGGGGTGGCGGTCGAAGAGACCCGAGAAGATGGTGTTGATCACGACGCGGGCATTGCCGATGAACAGCATGGCGCCGCCGATGGCGGGCTTCACGTACTCGCTCTGGGACGGCCAGAAGTACTGCCCGAAGAAGTTCATCGCGGTGAGGCTCGACCCGATGTGGAAGTGGACGGGAAGCTCGAGGTCGGCGCAGACCTCCCACAGCGGGTCCCAGGCCCGGTTGGCCAGGTCCGGTGCGCCGAGGTCCTGGGGGTCCGACGTCATGTTCACGCCACGCAGGCCCATGGCAGCGACCCGCTGGGCCTCGCGCACGCACTGGTCCACGTCCCAGGCCGGGAGGATCGGCATGGGCAGGAGGCGGTTGTTCGTGCGGCTCTGGATCTCGGCGCGCGAGTCGTTGAAGATCTCGATGCACAAGTTGCGCAGCGCCTGATCCTTCACATCGACGAGGGCCTGACCACCGAGGCCGAGCGCGTTGGGGTAGAGAACCTGGTGCTGTATCCCCTGCGCGTCGAGGATCTCGAGGCGGGCATCGATGTCCCAGGCCGCCACATGGGCCTTCTCGAAGTCCCACTCGACCATCGAGTCGAGGAAGGGGTGCTTGGCGCCGGCCTTGTCGATGGTGCTGCCACCTCCGGCCTTCCCGACTGCGTTGCCATCGACGACCCACATGCGCTGCCCGTCGATCACTTCGACGTGAAGGATGCTGTCCTTGTACTTGGCGGGAGCCCGCTTGGTCCACACGTCGTCGACGTCGGTGAGGTGGGAGTCAGCATCCAGGACGGCGAGGCGCTCGGGCTTCTCCGTGGTGAGGGTCGTCATCGAATCAGTTCCTCCTCTGGGACCGAGAATCAGCGGGGCGTTTCCGCCCCCGGCTGACATGCTAGTCCACCCGGAGCACGCGTGTTTTCCAGTGGTGGGGAGGCTATTTGTGGACCCCCAGCTGGATCGCCTTGACCAGCAGGAGCACGACGGCCACCACCAGGTAGACCCGCAACGAGTACATGGCGGTCAGGCGTCCCTTCGACCATTTCGGCCGCTCGAGCAGGTTCAGCGGCGGCATGCGCCAGTTGGCCCGGAACTCCTTGGACGGCGCCCGTATGTCGCCGGCACGCCTCGTCCGACTGACCAAGTAGAGCCCGCCGGCCACCACGTACGCGACGACCAGCGCCGCGCCCAGCGCGACGGCCAGGTCGTTCACGTTGATTTTGGTGAATAGGGTCGTGGCCATCAACACGAAGGACATCATGAGGAGGATCGACACGATCACGATCGCCACGGCGTTGAGCCACGGCCGGTTCACCCAGGGGCCGAGCACCGCTTTGTCATTGCACAAGAGCAGCAGGAAGATGGTGGCGCTGGGCAGGAGCACACCGGCCAGAGCCTGGACCCCCGTCGTGATCAGGCCGAGCGGGGCTCCCGGGATGAGGACGATGGTGGCCGCCAGCACCACCATCCCCGTGAAGGCGCCGTAGAAGAACTTCGCCTCCCGCCAGTGGCGATGGAGGGAGTGCCGGGCGCCGAACACGTCGCCGAAGGCGTAGGAGGTGGCGAGCGTGACGGCCGCGGCACCGATGATCGACGCATTGAGCAGCACGATGGCGAAGATGGCCCCCGTCGCGTGTCCGATGAAGTGGTTCAACCCCCGAGCCACCCCGCCGGCGTCGGTGAACTTACCGGCCAGCGCCGTGTGGGAGAACGCCGCCGCCGTGACAGCCACGAGGAGGGAGGCGGCGAACACCGTCACCAACGAGCCGAGCACCGTGTCCACCCGCTCGTAGTTGATCCACCGTGGCGTGATCCGCTTGTCGACGATGTTCGACTGCTGGAAGAAGAGCTGCCACGGAGCCACCGTGGTCCCCACGATGGCGATGATCAACAGGACCGACGTCGAATTGAAGCCGCCCTTCACCCCGGGGACGACGAAACCGTGGAAGAACGCACCGGCGTGGGGGTGACTGAAGACGGCCAGGGGGATGACGAGGAAATTGACCACGATGAAGAGGAACATGAAGCGTTCCCAGCGACGGAAGCTGCCCGACGCCGTCATGGCGATCAGCGCGAAGCCGGCGATCGGGACCGAGATGTACTCGCTCACCCCGAAGTAGGCCAGGGCGAGGCTGACCCCGATGAACTCGGTGGCGATGGTCAGGAAATTGAGGATGAAGAGGTCGCCGACCGAGAACATTCCCCAGAACCGGCCGAAGCGCTCGTTGATCAGCCGGGCGTGACCGACGCCGGTGACCGCGCCGAGGCGGACGACCATCTCCTGATTGACGATGAGGACCGGGATCAAGAGCGGGAGTGTCCAGAGCAGGGTGAGCCCGAAGTTCTGCCCCGCCTGCGCGTAGGTGGCGACGCCCCCGGCGTCGTTGTCGCCCACCATCACCACGAGGCCGGGCCCCATGATCGCCAGGAGGGTCAGGAGGCGGGCCGTCCAGGACCGGCGGGCTCCGGTGTCGTGCTGGCGAATGGTGCCGAAGGCACCCTGGATGTCGCCGACGTGTGCCTCGTCGAGGACCGCCGTTGGCGCCTCTGTCTGCGTGCGGTCCTCGTTCATGGTTCACCTCCTTGTGCTGTGTGGTCACGTGCTGGGACGGCTCTCGGCGCGCCGGCGGGCGGATCGGACATGCGGTGCGAAGCCGCGGCGGAACGGACGCAGCGGGAACGGACGGCCCCGGCCCTCGCGCGACAGCGCCCCCGCTCCCTTGGTGTCGGCGCGCGGCGCGATGGGGCTAGTAGTTCGTACTATGAGCAGCCGGCTCGGGGCCCCGACCGCTCGGCCTGGGTTTTCGTTGCCGGCAGTACACCGTCTCAACCCTCTGCCGACGTCATGCCGAAATCCCGCCGCCAGCCGGTCGGGAGCACGAACTCGAGCACGTCATCGACCGTGACGACGCCGAGGAGGTGGTGGTGTTCGGGATCGAGCACCGGGGCTACGACGAGGTTGAAGTCGGTCATTTTGCGGACGGTGGCGTGGAGGTCCCAATCGGCATGGACGTGGGCCGGGATAGGTCGGACGACGGTGCCGAAGGTCTGCCGCGGGTCCGCCTTGATGAGCGAGACGACCGAGGCGGAGCCCGTCAAGTCCCCCCCGGGAGCGGTGGCGAAGACCACCTGGAGCGACTCGGGCGGGATCCTGCTGGTCCGTATGGCATCGAGTACTGCCGCGACTGGGACATCTTCGGGAAGGCTGAGGAAGTCGGGGTTCATGATCCCGCCGGCGGTTTCGGGGTTGTAGCTGAGCAAGCTGCGCACCTTGCGTTGCTGCGGTTCGGGCAGCAGCGCCAGGATCGGGAGCCTGCGGTCCTGGTCGACCTCCATGATCAGATCGGCGGCATCGTCGGGTGCCATGGAGCTGAGGAGCCGCGCCGCCTCGGGGTCCGATCGGGACTCCACGAACTCCAGCTGGTGTTCGGTGTCGAGCTCCTCGAAGACGTCCGCTTCGAGCTCCCGGTCCTGCCCGACTGCTTCGATGATCTCCTCGCCCTCCTCGTGCGACGCCGCCTCTACCAGGTCGGCGATCTGGGCCGGATGGAGGCGGGCGAGCTTGCGGTAGGGGATGTGCAGCCTCGCCGTCGGGACGTGGGAGACGAACGGCTCGATGCTGGCCCAATCGACCAGCGCCTTGGGCTTGATCCCCTCCCCCAACCGGCGCGGCACCAGCCGGCGGAGCACGGGGCGGCTGGTCGGGTCGACCCCGACGACTTCCCAGGTGCCGTCGATGCGGGCGAGTTCGATCTCGTTGGCCCGGATGATGCGCCCGCCGACGAGGTTGATGAGATGGCGCGCCATGAGGTCCTTGGCCAAGAGCAGCTCGCCCTCACGTCGCTCGAAGCGCCGCAGGTCGACGCGCTCGCCGGCGAAATGCACCCGGCCCGATTCGAAGCCGGCGATTTTGCGGATGGGGACGAAGAGGTCGCGCCCTCCGATCTTGACGACCAGGCCCACGATGGGCGGGTGGGGGCTCTCCCCGACGCGGACGATCAGATCCTGGACGCGACCGAGCCGATCGCCCGCCTCGTCGACCAGCGGTCGCTTGATCACCGAGGAGAGGTGCAGGATCTCCACCGGCATTGCGGACTGTGCTTCCTTGGCTGCCATTTACAGGAAAAACTACCCGGCGTGGCCACTCCTGCCGTCGTCATCGAGATCGGCACCCTGATCGCCCACGCCTGAGGAGGCCTTCCCCATGCTTTCAGTCGAAATTGACGTCGACACCTCCCGGCAGCGGATTGTGGATCTCACCGGGGAGTTGGCGCGGTTCTGCTCCGCCCGCGGTGATGGACTGGTGAACGCGTTCGTGCCGCATGCCACCGCGGGCCTGGCCATGATGGAGATCGGTTCGGGGTCCGAAAGGGATCTGCTCGCCGCCCTGGAGCGCCTCTTGCCACGTGATGGACGCTACGGGCATGCCCACGGCACGCCCGGCCACGGTGCCGACCACCTGCTCCCCGCGCTGGTCAGCCCGTCGGCCACCCTCCCCGTGCTCGGGGGTCGGGTTGCCCTCGGGACCTGGCAGTCGCTGGTCCTGGTGGATCTCAACGTGGACAATCCCCGCCGGCGTGTGCGCTTCAGCTTCCTCCCTGCCCCCGCGGAGTGATCCGGCGACCGGGTTGATCGCACTGGCCGAGCCGGAGCGCCTGGGTCAGCGACCCGCGGCCAACCGTCGGAAGGCCCAAGGCGGCGGACCGTCGAGGCGCGCCCGGATCAACGCGGCCGCTTCTTGCGGTGTCGTCGTCGACGTGTCGATCTCCAGGTCATAGATGCCCGGATCGTGCACTGCGTCGTGCCACCGCACGACAGGTTCGGGTATCTCCCCACCAGGTCCGCTTGTCACGTATCGGTCTTCCGTCCCCGCTTGCCCGGCGTCGCGCCGGCGCATGATGACCTCGACGGGGCAGCGCACGCCGACGAGGAGGGCGGGGAGCCCTTCCAGGCGCCTGGCGGCATCGGGCAGCACCTTCAGGGGAACCGAATACGCGTCATGATGCCCGACGTCGACTACGACGTTGAGGCCCTGACGGCTGTGGGCCGCCACCGAGTCGTAGAGAGCGGGGTACAGAGCCGGGATAATCGCCTCGATCTCCGGCCGCTCCCCGCCCGGGCGCAACCCGATCCCGGGCCGATAGCGCGGCGGTACCACGTGTTGAGAGAACACGTCCACACCGAGATTCAGCCACGGGCCCTCGAAGGTCTCCTGCATGACCTCGACGATGCTGGACTTGCCCGAGCGGGGAGGTCCGTTCAGCACCACCACCCACCCTGGAGGCGTTTCGTGCACCATCGCGCGCCGTTGCGGCATTTTCCCATTATGGACGGGCCTGGTCGGGGCGCCAGAAGGTCGCGTTGTCAGTGGCTTCGCCGCGGGAACCGGATCTACGGCTGTGCTCGTTCTTGAACGCGTTCGCTGCCCGGATCAACCGGAAGAGCGTGGTCCAGTGCTCCGCGGTGAGGTCGCGCGGCAAGATCCGGCCGTCCAGCCCCTCGCGGGAGAGCCACTCCCGAATGGCCCGTTCCGGCAGTTGTCGGCGCAGCACCCCGTGCAACCCGCGTCCGGGGCTCGTGAAGATGGTGCGGACCACGGCCTGATAGTCCGCCATCTCGGGTGTCCCGACGAACGGACGGTCCCGTCGCCGCAGCACCAAGATGCCTCCGTCCACCGACGGCGTGGGAGCGAATGCTGCGGCTGGCACCCTGCTGCCGAGAGTGAACGAGTACCACGGCCACCACATGGCGGTGAGCATCGTGGTGCCGCCGACGGCCGCTCGCTTTCTCGCTACCTCCCACTGCACGAGGAGGACCGCGGTGTGCCATTGCGACTGGCGGAGAAGCCGTCGGAGAACCGGAGTGGTGAGGGAGAACGGCACGTTGGCGATGACGTTGTGCGCCCCGGTGCCGAATTCGAACGCCAGCATGTCGCCCTGGACTATCTCGGCTTGGCCCTTAAAGGCACGGCGCAATTGGGCCACGCGACGCGGATCCAACTCGACGGCGGTGACGGGGACTTTGTTCGCCACGATGGCACGGGTGATCGCTCCGTTCCCCGCCCCCAGCTCGAGCACGGGGTAGGGCGGCGCGTGGCGCAGGATCCCGGCCATCTCCGCGGCGAACCGGCGGTCGACCAGCCAATTTTGACCAAGCTCGTGAGGACCGCCTGCGACGGGGATGGAACGAGAACGCACAACGGGGGGACGACGGGGGTGGCGCGGCATCTGCACTCCTGAGGTTCGGCGGAAGCCGGGAGCACAGAGGCGAGAGAGCGCGCACCACCCGGCGGGACGTCAGCCGGCGGAGCGCACGGACCGGCCCCAGGAGGGACCGGGGCAGCAACTCGAGCTACACGCTCGAGCGCGAAGGTCGCGCCGCCGTCAGGAGGTGCGGGTCTGAACGGACATGAAAGCTGCCATGGCGAAATCCTACGTCAACCGCAGCGGTGTACTTCCTCGACGGGTCGACCTCTCCTGCTCACGCGACCGCGTCAGTGAGTGCCGTCTTCCATTCCTGGTAGGGGCTAGTGCCTCGACCACCACCCTTTGCCCTGTGACACCCTCGAGGCACGATCATCGGTATGCCTCGTCAGCGCGCCACCGATGCGCCCAAAGTCGTCCACCGCACGGCGCGTGTCGCCCTGCGCACGACACCGGCCCAGCGCCGGCGCTGTTTCGGTCTTTTGCGCTCGGGCGGTGACGTCTGGGCCACCGTGCTCGAGTTCAACGAGATCCGCCGCCAGCGCGGTGAGTATCCCGTGGTGAACTACCAGGCCCTGTGCCGTGAGCTGACGGCCGCTGGTCCGGGTTGTTTCGGCGAGCTCTCGACGACCGGGGCGCGTTCGATCCTGCGTCGCTACGCCGATGCCTGGGTCACCACGGCCAAGCGCCGGCGCCAGGGGGACAGCTCGGCCCACTACCCGCGGCGCAAGAAGGGGCTGGTGCCCTCGCGCTATTACGCCGGGAGGTTCTCTCTGTGCGGGCGCCACCTCACCTTGCCGGTCGCCCGGGGCGCTCCGGCCCTGGTGCTGCGCCTCACCCGCTCCGTCCCCTACGAGGCTTCGGGTATCCGCTCGGTCACCTTGGTGGCCGAGGGATCGCGGCTCTATGTCGATGTGAGCGCCGAAGTCCCCCNNCCCGACGGGGCCCTGGTGGTCTCGGGACGGGCTCTCCGGGCCGAATCGCGTCTGCACCTCGCCGAGTCCAAGGCGCGCCGGCGCGCTGTCGCCCGACGGGCGCCTTCGCGCGGCCAACGCGGCTCGCGGCGCTGGCGCCACTATCGGGCCCGCACCAAGGTGCTCGAGGCGCGGCACCGCCGGCGCCTCTCCCAGGCCCGCCACGAGGCGGCCCGGGCCGTCATCGAGCACGCCCAGGCACAGCGCATCGGCACCTTGGTGCTGGGTGATCCTCGCGGCCTGCTCGGACGCGACGCCGGGCGGCGCCAGAACCTGGCCACGAGGAACTGGGTGCCGGGCCAGCTGATCTCGGCCCTCAAGGACAAGGCCGAGGTGGCAAACATCGCCGTCGTCCTCGTCGACGAGCGCGGAACCTCTTCGACCTGCCCGCGTTGTGCCACCCGGGTTCCTAAGCCCAAGGGCCGGTGCTTCTCGTGCCCGACCTGTCTTTTGCGTGCCCACCGTGATGTGGTGGGCGCCGCCAACATCGCCGCGCGCTCACCGCGCGGCGGGACCGTCATCGACCCCACGGGGTTGGTGACCACGCACCGTCGAGCCGGCCGGCACCTGCCAGGCCGGACCCGGCGTGACCCCCGACGTGTCGCCCTGGGCAACCGGGTCCGCGACGGGCGTCCCTGGCCCGCTGTGGCCCGCCAAAGCGACGTCGATCCCGGCGCCGCCCAGGAGTCGCTCGCTCTAGATGCCAAGGCATCTCGAGCGAGGAACCGCCCGTCTTTGCCCAAGGGGTGAAGGTTCGTGGTTACAGCACTAGGCCCCTGGACTTGGAGAAGTCGGCAGGTTCGAGATCACCAGTGGGCCCGAGAGTGGCGCGGGCCGCCCAGTTGAGCCCTTCGGCGGGAGCACGAAGTGATCCTGCAGGTTCCCGATCCCCATGCAGCCGTCACCCGAGGGGGGACAGCTGAGGGTCAGGACGTCTGCGATGGGCGGCTTCGCCAGCGGGACCGCGAGAGCGGACCAGGTCAGGCCCCCGTCATGGGTGGCCTCGATGACCGGATCGCTGTACGCCCCCGCCGGGCTGTGCACGTCATATTCGGACATGGCGACCCAGCAGTCGCCTTCCGGCGCGCATCCCACCGCGGTGGGCATGTTCTCCCACCCGCTCGGGGGTCCCGACACCCGCCACGTGCTTCCCGCGTCCGAGGTCGTGGCGATCTCATAGGGGGCGCCGGAGGGCCCGGCCAGGGGCACGAGCATGCAGTCGGAGGCGTCGCCACACGAGGCATAGAGAATGGGGGCGTCGTTGTAATCCGCAGGGGGTCCTGCCGTCCAGGTCATTCCCCAATCCTGTGTGCGTAGGGCAACGACCCAATGAGGATTCGCGCCCATCACCGAGAGGGCGATGCACGATCCGTCCGACGAGCAGGTCATGGTCCACATGTCACCGTTCGCACCTGGTGGCATTGCGCTGGCCTGTGTCCACGTCCTTCCGCCGTCCGCGGTGCTGAGGAACGTCCCGGTGGGCGGCGTCGTGGGGCTTGCGCCGGCCGCATTGCTGCTCACGCTGATCACGCAATGCGGTCCGTCGGCGCAGCTCATCCTCCCGACATAAGGGTTGGCCAACCCCGAGGGTCCCGGCACGGGTGATTCTGTCCACTGCACCCCTCCATCGGAGGTGTAGGCGATCTCCGCCATCTCACCGGGATTCTGCGCGGTGCCGATGACGGCGCAGGTCGCGGCGTCGGCACACGAGAACAGCAGCTGGCCACCCTGGAGGTGCAAAGGGATCGGTGCCGTCTGGTGCCAGGAATCTCCCCCGTCGGTGGTCCGGTAGAAATCGGTGGCGTCCGTCGAGCCGTAACCGGGCGAGTAGCAGACAAGGTCGGTCACGCACTGAAGATCGGCCTGGCCACCCGCCGGGAGCGCACGGAACGGAGAGCTCTGGGAGCTCACGAGTCGCCAGCGTGGTGCACCCGTCGGCGCCGGCGAGGTGCTGCGACCCGCGGTGGTGTTCCACACGGTCAGCGGAAGGACGATCGCCAACACGACGACGACGGCGGCGACGGAGGCCATTGACACCTTGGCCGGCGTCGACCAACCGCGCCGTGGCGCAGAACGGAGCCCGGAGCCTTGTGCGATCACCTCCTCTACCTTGATCGGGGCTGCCCCGTCGTCAATGAATTCGCGGATCCGTTCGCTGAGCTCACGCATGGTCATTTACCTCCATGATCGTTCTGAGGGTGCGCAGTCCCCGTTCGAGGTGGCTCTGCACCGTGCTGATCCGGGTTCCGGTGAGCTCCGCGACTTCTCGCAACGTCCACTCGAATCCGTGTACCAGGACGACCGCCGTCCTTTGTCGCTCGGTGAGCGCGTCCAGCGCTCGCCCGAGCTCGGGCTCACACCAGGGGTCGGAGGACGCGTCTCTGACAAAGAGCAGTGGGGTCTTGCGCCTCCGGCTGGCGCTCTGTCCGACCCGGAAGAGATAGGCCACCTTGTTCTCCACCCTGTCGAGCCGGCGCCAGTGTTCCCACGCCCAACCCAGGGCGGAGGCCGTCGCCTCGCGCCCCCGTTCGAACCCGTAGGCGGCAACCAAAGCGCGCCGCAAGGGTGGTTCGGCTCGGGCCACGAATTCTTCGAACTCGTGACGATGCGTTGGATCCACCGCTCCCTTTCGTAGGTCTCTATCGGTTAGACCCACGAGGAGACCTTATTTACGACGCGTCACGCAGGATTGTCCGGCCTGAGTGAAGGATGCGCAGAGGACGCGTCGGTCGCGCCGGTTGCGGGTGGAGGATTGCCACGTGCTGACCGACGAGCGGATCGAGGAGTACGAGCGCATCGTCCGCTGTGTGGCCGCCTGGGCACAAGAGCGGCGGGACATCGTCGGTGTCGCCGTGGTGGGTTCTTGGGCCTGCGGGGCCGCTCGCATGGACTCGGACATCGATCTGGTGATTCTGACCAGCGAGAAGGAGAGCTACGTCGCCACTGAAGATTGGGTTCAGCCAGCGCTCGACCTCGAGGGTGAGATCGTGCGCACACAGGAGTGGGGGCCGGTGACCGAGCGCAGGGTCCGCCTGCCGTCAGGCTTGGAGTTGGAGTTCGGCTTCACCGCGCCTTCATGGGCAGCGATCGATCCCGTCGATGCGGGGACTGCTCGAGTGGTGGTCGATGGCTGTGTCCCGCTCGTGGACCACGACGGCTATTTCCGTCGGCTCATCAGTGAAGTGCAGCAGCAGAATCGGCCTTCTGACTCCTGAAGCGGATCTGGTACTCGCTCACCTCGACTGTGGTGTGGCCGAATCCGGCTCTCTCAAGGCGGGTGGCCAACGCGTCGGGCGCAATAGGGACGAAGGTGTCGTCGACATGCCCGGCCCTGATTGGCTCGAGATCCAGCGAGTCGGTGCCCACGAACGCGCCGCCAGGGCGTAGGACACGGTGGAGTTCGGCGAAAAGTAGGTCCTGGTGCTCGGCGGAGGGCATGTGGTGCAACATCGAGAAGGAGGTGACGGTCGAAAACCGGTCAGGCTCCAGGCCGGTCGCGGTGGCGTCGGCGCAGATCACCTCGACGTTGGTTCCCGCCAGACGCTCCTTGAGTGCGGCCGCCAGCAGCTCGTCCACCTCCACGGCGGTCACTTTGGCGACCCGTTGGCGCAGGAGGTCGGTGGTGAGCCCGGGTCCGGGCCCGACTTCGAGGACGTCGTCGCCCAGGTCCCCGACGGACTCCACCCAGGGCAGGAGATCCGATTCGAGCATGCGCGCCCACTCGGGGCTGGCGAGAAACTTCAGGTGAGATTCGTTCATGGGAATCGTTCTACGCTTCTCGGTGATGGCCGTCACTGCGCGCTCGGTCAAGAATTCGCCCCGGCCGGACAAATCCGGGATGGTGGACATGCGCACAGGTGGCGCGGCCCAGGCGGGGGCGTACTTCTACGAAGGGGATGGGCTGATCACGGATTGGCACTCCCACGACCTGCACCAGCTCGAGTACGCCATCCAGGGGGTGGTCGAGGTCGAGACGGCAGCCGGGCGCTATCTGTTGCCGCCCCAGCAGGCTGCGTGGATCCCTGCCGGGTTGGTGCACCAGTCGATGATCGGTGATGCCGTGCGGAGCGTGTCGGTGTTCTTCGATCCCGGCATGGTTCCCGACCCGGGGGAACGGGCCCGAATTCTTGGGGTGGCGCCGCTCCTGCGGGAGCTCATGGTCTACGCCCTGCGCTGGCCGATCGGACGGTCAACGTCGGATCCGGTGGCGGATGGGTTCTTCGCCACACTCGGGCATCTCGTCTCCGAGAACCTCACCGACGAGGTGCCACTCAGCCTGCCCACCTCGGGCGACCCGATCCTGGCCCGGGCGATGGCCTACACGAAGGGCCACTTGGACTCTGTGAGTGCAGGCGAGGTGGGACGCTGCGTCGGCGTCTCCGAACGGACACTGCGTCGGCGATTTCAATCGGAGCTCGGAATGACGTGGCGGGGCTTCCTCCTGCAGGCCCGCCTGTTGCGCGCCATGGCACTCCTGGCCGAGCCTGGTCCGTCGGTTCTCCAGGTCGCGACCACGGTGGGCTTCGACAGCGTGAGCGCGTTCAGCCGCGCTTTCGCGCGACGGTGCGGGGAAACTCCGTCGGGCTACCGCCGTCGCATACTGCAGCACCCAAGCTGACCGCATCGTTCGCGGTGGTCCCGAAAGCCCACCTGCGCCGGGATCCCGTCAGTCGCCGTCGATGTATTCGGTCCCCACCTCGCCGCGAAACCCCAGCAACTTCAGCATGAACTTCGCGATCCGACTGGGCCGCTGTCGTCGCAGCGCCGCTTTCGCTTCGGCCTCGTGCCCCTTTGTCACGTGGACCGGGAAGTTGTAGCCCTTGGGATTCGCTTCCACGTTCCCGATCGTACTTACTCGCCCCGACTTCCGGAAGCGGCTTGGCGCCACGGCTCCATGTCGAGGCCCTGGTAGCGGGCACCGACACCGGCGATGGTCTCCTCGGTCCAGTAGGGATCTCCGGGCCGCGGTATGGAGAAGAGCGCCAGCTGCCGCGGCGTGGCCTGCCGGACGAAGTCGAACCACTCCATCGAGTACCCCTTGATGGGCCACGCCTGGTAGCCGCTGACGTCGCTGGTGGCCGGCCGGAAGGCCACATGCAGCATGAAGCGGGCCGACCCCGGCTCGGTCTCGTCGACGGAACGGTGGTAGACGTCGGGCCGGTACGCCACCACGGAACCGGCGGGACCCGATGCCTCGCCGGGTTCTGCATACAAGTGGCCGTAGTCAGTGAGGTTCAAGGTGTGCTGTTCGACGGGCACGTCCGCGGTGAGTTGGCGCGACACCAGGCGGGTGGCCCCGTTGGTGGTGGACACATCGGTCAGGTAGATGAACGTCTCGAGCTGCTGGTAGCGGTGGTCACGGCGGGGCACCACCACCATCTGGTTGGGGTAATCGACATGGAGCAGCTGATTGAAGCCCGAGGACTGGTCGTGGTACTTGGCCGTCAGCAAGGCCATGTAGATCCGAAGGTCATCGGTCCCGAGGAGCCGTTCGGCCAGGTCGATGAGCACGTCGTGGACCACCAGGGCGTTGAGCGACCGGCTCTTGAAGGGGAACTCCGGCCACGGGGCATCCCAGGTCCGCCACGGAGAGGCCGGCCCGTCGGGCGCCGCCGCCTCGAACTCGGAAGCCGTCGGGAACAGATGCGACAGCGCCTTCTCGGTTCGGGCGATCTCAACGGTGGGAATGGCGCCCTCGACGACGCACCAGCCGTCCTCGTCCCACGCACGCTTCAGCTCAGGGGTGAGAACGGAGCCCACCGTCGGAATGGTAACAACGGCCCCAGGTCCTACGCGATCCTGGGTGTGTGATCGTGAGGGAGCGCACCGAGAGCGACCTCGACGCCTGTCTAGAGCTCGCCCGGGTCGTCAATGAGACGGACGACTACCCCGTGTACCTGCCCGCGGACCTGCGGTCATTCCTCTTCCCGGCGCAGGCCATCGCCGCATGGGTGGCGGAGATCGACGGGCACATCGTCGGGCACGTCGCCCTCCACCAGCGAGGCAACGACACTGTGATGCAGGTCGTCGCCGACGTCACCGGACTGCCAGCCGACAGATTCGGTGTGGTGGCGCGACTCATCGTGGCTCCCGAGGCGCGTCGGCTCGGCGTCGGGCGCGTCCTTCTGCAGACGGCGGCGGACGATGCCGTCGACCGTGGTTTGCAACCGATGCTCGATGTCGTGACCCGGCATTCCGCTGCCGTCCGGCTCTATGAGGACGCGAAGTGGATCAGGGTCGCTGAAGTGGTGGTCCAATTCGGGGACGTCGAGGTGGAGGAACTGGTGTACCTGGCTCCATCGTCTTAGCGCCGACCGCGGTGATTCAGCCGGTCGCGCCGGCGTCGAGGCCGCGGGCCACGAACGAGATCGCCGTCTCGATGAGCGCGTCGTCCGCCACCTCTGGTTGGAGGACCCGCAGCATCCCGATGCCGTGGAAGATCATGGTGATGACCCGTGCGACCCGGTCGGGTGACTCGAGAGGTTCCAGCCCCAGCCGCAATCGTTCGGACTGGATGATCTCGCCGACGGCGCGCACGTTCTCGTCCTCGAGCTCGATCAGTCGTGCGCGCACCGCGGGATTGCGGGCGGCGTAGAGCCAGAACTCCTGGTACAGCAGGCCGAAGTTGGTTCCTACCTGACGGCCCTCGTCTTGGAGCATGTCGACGAAATCCGAGAGCCGGGCCTGCGGCGGGACCTCGGAAGCCTGCAGGGTGGCCTGCAGGGCGTCCATCTCCCGCTCGTAGTTGGCCTGGAACAGGGCCATGAACAGGTCCTCTTTGTTCTTGAAGTTGGAGTACACCGCTCCCTTCGTGAACCCGGCCACGGCGGCCACTTCGTCCATGGTGGCGCCGTAGAAACCTCGTTCCTCGAACACCTGCGCGGCCGCCCGCAGCAGGTACGCACGGGTCTGCTGGCGGCGTCGCTCGGCGGTGAGGGGTTCGAGGTCCATAGGGTTGTGCTACCGCCCAGTATAGTGCATACTGAGAAGTATGCTTGATACGAACGAGTACGCAATGCCAGTTCCGACGGAGGACCGGGATCCTTCTCACTACGCGGTCGTCACCCGCCGGCTCGTCCGGCGCTACGGAGCGGTGACCGCGGTGAACGGGATCGATCTCACCATCGAGAAGGGTGAGGTCTACGGCTTCCTGGGCCCAAACGGTGCCGGCAAGTCGAGCCTGGTCAGGGTGTTGTGCACCCTGCTCCGGCCCCATGGGGGAGCGGCCTTCGTGGCGGGACACGATGTGGCGTCCGAACCAACGGCGGTGCGGCTGCGCATCGGCGTCGCCCTGCAAGAAGCAGCCCTCGACGAGCGCCAAACCGGCAGGGAGCTGCTGGCCCTCCAGGGCCGTCTCTACGGGCTCGACCGCGGCGAAGTCCGGAGGCGTGTGGCCCAGGTGCTGGAGCTGGTCGACATCGGCGATGCCATCGACCGGCGGATCGGCACGTACTCGGGTGGCATGAAGCGCCGGCTTGACCTGGCGGCGGCCCTGATCCACAACCCCGAGGTCCTCTTTCTGGACGAACCCACCACGGGGCTCGACCCGCTGAGCCGGGCCAGCGTGTGGCAGGAGATCCGCCGGCTCAACGCGGAGCTTGGGATGACGGTCTTCCTCACCACGCAGTACCTCGACGAGGCCGACATGCTGGCGGACCGGGTCGGCATCATCGCCCGGGGCGAGTTGGTCGCCGAAGGCACGCCCGCCGCGCTGAAGCACTCCATCGGAAGGGACCTCATTGTGGCCGAGGTCGAGGGGCACGATCCCGCCGGGGTACGGAGGCTCGAGACCCTGCAGGGCGTCGATGCGGTGACGTCCGACCCGGGGCGGATCACCGTCAGCACGCTCGATGGGCCAGCCGGCGTGAGTGCGGTGGCCATCGCACTGCACCAGACGGCCTTCGACGTGAAGAGCCTGACCCTGCGCACCCCGACCCTCGACGACGTCTTCATGGAGTTGACGGGTTCTCACATCGCGGTGGGCGCACCCCAATGACCACTACTGCGGTGTCCTCCATCGGTGGGCGGGAATCCGGCTTCGCCCATGACGTCGGCTCTGTTGCCGGTCGCGCCCTGCGCCAGATCCCCCGTGAGTTGACCTCCGTCATCCCGGCGGTGTTCGTACCCGCCTTTTTCTATGCGGTCAACCTCGGCGCATTGGAGAACCTGGCTCAGCGGGCCGCCGGCTACGACTACAAGGCGTTCCTCCTGCCCATGGCCATCGCCTTCGCCGTGACCGGGATGTCCCGGGCTCCGACGCTGGTCACCGACATACAGGGCGGGTACTTCGACCGCCTCTGCATGACGCCGGTTCGCCGCTCGGCCCTTCTGCTCGGACTGATGGTCGCAGACGTGGTCGTGCTCGTTGCGCTGTGCGTTCCCGTGCTCCTCATGGGGTTCATTGTGGGCGTGCGCTTCGAGACCGGCATTCCGGGACTGATCGTCTTTGTCGTCCTCTGCGGCCTGTGGGGCCTGGTTTTCACCGGATTCCCCTACGCGGTGGCACTCAAGACGGGCAACCCCGCCGCCGTCAATTCCTGCTTCGTGTTGTTCTTCCCGCTGTTCTTCCTGACCGACGCGGTGGTGCCCAAGGGCGCGCTGACCGGCTGGTTCTCGGATATCGCCACGTACAACCCGGTCACGTATCTGTTGGGTGCGTTGCGCTCACTGATCACGACCGGGTGGGTCGGGAGCGCGTTGTGGCAGGGCCTGGCCGCCGTAGCGGGCATCGGGATCTTGAGCATGTCGCTGGCACTGCTGGCCCTGCGCGGGCGGGTCCGTCAGGGGAACTGACGCCGTCACACCACGACGAAGTGGTGACGCGCCGCTCGTCAACGGTGTGCCGAACTACGGCTTGGCGCGGCGCCTCACGAGTCGGACTGCAGCACCCAGATGCGGGCGGTACAGGCGTCGCGCAGCGGCCACTCCAGGCCATCCTCCATAAGCGCCTTCCCTGACCGTCGCCCGGCGTCCGTCCGATGCGGCTGGGTGCCGGCTGCGAAGTCGAAGCTTGCGACCTCATACGTCCGGTCGGGATGGAGCCCGCCGACGCGCAGCGGTCCCGGATCATCCGAGCGCGTGGTGAGTTGGAAGGCGAAGACGACCGCCCGCTGGCCGTCAGGAGCGACGTAGGCGAGGGCGGCGCGTTCACCCGGAGGGACCAACCGCCACAGGTCCCCCTGTTGGACGAGTGGCCGGATGTCGCGGTACAGCTGGACGGCCCGGCGGCAGACGGTCTGCTCGTCGTCGGTGAGGTTCGCGAGATCGAGGTCGAAACCGAACCGTGCACTCATGGCCACGGCGCACCCGAAAGCGATCGGCCGGTCGCATTCCCGGGTCACGTGGGCGGCGACGACGTTGGCGGGGAGGAAGTGCGAGGCCGCCCACTGCATCCGCAGGCGGTCGACTGGATCGGTGTTGTCCGAGAGCCAGACCTCATGGAACCAGCGCAGTGACCCGAGGTCGACGCGGCCCCCGCCTGAGGCGCACAGCATGAGGGTCTGATCGGGGTGGCGGTCGGCCACGGTCTCCATCAGGCGCCAGGTGGCTCGGGCGTGGTCGATCCAGTAGTTGGCCTGCCGGTCGGCGCCCAACGTGGGGGACCCGGGATCGGTCAGCGGGCGGTTGGCGTCCCATTTGAGGTAGCTGATGCCGGGGTTCTCCGCCAGGATGCGATCGACGACGCCGCACACGAAGTCGGCGACGTCGGCCTGCAGGACATCGAGCACGAACTGGTCCCGCCATCGGCGTGGGCGCCGCTTCGGCTGGCCGACCACCCAATCTGGATGTTCGGTGTAGAGGGTGGAATCAGGGTTGACCATCTCGGGTTCCACCCACAGCCCGAACCGGATGCCGCGCTCGTCCGCCCGCGCGATGAGGGGACCGAGACCGCCGGGCAGCTTGCCTTCGTCGACCTGCCAGTCGCCCAGGCCCGCGGTGTCGTCATCGCGTGGGTGGGCGTCGCCGAACCAGCCGTCGTCGAGCAGGAAGAGTTCCGCACCCAGGTCCGCCGTGTGGTCGATGAGCCCCAGGAGCCGGTCCGTGTCGAACGAGAAGGAGGTGGCCTCCCAGTTGTTGACGACGATCGGCCGCAGCGCGTCGCCGTCGCGCAC
>PKYA01000234.1:0-976 GCA_003133545.1 Acidimicrobiaceae bacterium
TACCAGGTGACCGCACGCGAGTGGATCGGCGCCTCGGCCATCGCTCTGGGCCTGGCGGGTTTCCTCGCCTTCTCGCAGCCGGGCGGCGGCACGCGGGTGCCGACCACATTGGGTTGGGCCGTGGTCGGCGCCATCTCCGTCTCGGTGATCGTGGCCGCCGTGGTGGCGACCCGCTGGGGGCCGCGCTGGTGGAAGGCGGCCATGTTCGGCACCGCCGCGGCCATGTCGTTCGCCTTCACCGCCGCGTTGATCAAGGTGGTCGGTGACTACGCCACCAAGGACTGGGCCGCCATCCCGGTGCACTGGCAGACCTATGCCCTGATCGTCTTCGGTCTGACCGGCCTGTTCTTGGTGCAGAACGCGTTCCACGCCGGCCCGCTGGCCGCCTCGCAGTCGACCCTGGTGCTCGTCGACCCGCTCTTCAGCATTCTGATCGGGATCGCACTGTACGGAGACAGCCTGCGCACCGCCGGCGCGTGGGGACCCTTGGAGGCGATCTCGCTCCTGGTCATGTTCTGCGGCGCCGTCTTCCTGTCCAACTCCCCACTGGTCACCGGCATGCGGGGAGAAGGCAAGGGCGCCGAGTACGAAGACCTGCTCTCGCGCCGCGCCCGCCACTTCGGGGCGCGCCCACCCGAGGGCCCCGTTCCCGACGGCAATCTGCCGCCGTTCTCCCCTACGTAGGACGACGCGAGCGCGGCACCCTTTCGATCACACGCCGCGTGAAGGTGGCGAAGTGGTCCGGATGCGACAGGTGTGCACCATGCTGGGCCGCGTCCACCTCGAACGTCTCGGCGCCGGGCACGTGCGCGCCCAGCCAGACCACCGCGTCGCGGTGGTGGGCCGCGCTGGCGCCGCCGCCCCTCCCGAAGACCACGGGCACGGCGAGATCCGTGACCGCGAACGGAGGGTCGCCGCGCAGGCTGCGCAGGTCGGCCACCAGGGCCGGACCGTCGGCGCGCCGGCCGACCCTCGC
>PKYA01000234.1:993-5391 GCA_003133545.1 Acidimicrobiaceae bacterium
TCGCAGGCTCCCGGGTCGGCGAGGGCAGCCCCGATGGCGACGTCGCCGCCGACGCTGTGCCCGATGGCCGAGACGGAAGCCACTCCCAGGGACCGGACGTGGGCCAGGATCTCCACCAGGTCGGCGATGTGGCCCTGCAACCCCACCACCCCCGCCTCCCGGGAGCCCTGGTAGCCGCGGCGGTCGTAGGCGACGACGTGGACCTCGGGCAGGCGCCGCAGGACCCGGCCGAAGCTCTCGGCCCGATCCAACGAGCCGTGCACGAACACGACGGCCGGCGCTCCCGGGACGCCCCCGGCCCGCTCTATCACGTGGAGTCCGGCCGGGTAGCCCATAGGGTACGGGCGACGATACCGTCCGGGCACCAGCACCGCGATCGCCGCCGGTAGGGTGGGTCCATGGCACGGTCAGAGGTCGCAGCGGGCTCTTTCGGCCCGAATGCGTGGCTGGTCGATGACATGTACGACCGGTTCCTGGTCGATCCGTACTCGGTGAGCGAGAGCTGGCGCGAGTTCTTCGCCGACTACCGGGGCGCACCGCTCCCGGCGCCTCCCGCACCGCCCTCCCTCCCCGCCGCAGCAGCCCCGACGGGGCCCGCACCGGCCGCGGCGCCCGTCGAAGGCGCCGGGGACGCCGTCGTGCTCCGGGGTGCCGCCGCACGCATTGTGGCCAACATGGAGGCCAGTCTCGGCGTGCCCACGGCGACCAGCGTGCGCACCGTGCCCGCCCGCCTGCTCGAGGTCAACCGCCAGATCCTCAACAACCAGCTGGCCCGCACCACCGGCGCCAAGGTCAGCTTCACCCATCTCATCGGCTACGCGATCGTGCGCGCGCTCTGCGACGTCCCTGCGCTCAACGCAGCCTTCGTGGACGATGTCGACGGCACCGGCAAGCCCGGCGTGGTCCACCACAAGCATGTCGGCCTCGGCCTGGCGGTCGACCAGCAGAAGAGCGATGGATCGCGCACCCTGCTCGTCCCGTGCATCCGTGACGCCGACACCCTTGACTTCCGCGCCTTCGTCGTCGCCTACGAGGACCTCATCCGCAAGATCCACACCGGCAAAATCTCCCCCGACGATTTCGCCGGGACGACCGTCTCCCTCACCAATCCGGGGACGCTGGGCACCGCCCAGTCGGTGCCCCGCCTCATGCCCGGGCAGGGCGCCATCATCGGCGTCGGTGCACTCGGCTACCCCGCCGGCTACGAGGCGGCCGATCCCCGTGTCCTGGCCCAACTCGGCCTGGGCAAGGTGGTGACGCTCACCTCCACCTATGACCATCGCATCATCCAAGGCGCGGAGTCGGGCATCTTCTTGGGGCGGGTGTCGGCGCTCCTCACCGGGGAGGACGGTTTCTACGACGCCCTGTTCGAATCGATGGGCGTGCCGTACGAGCCGGTGCGGTGGCGGGTGGACAACAACGCCGGCCCCGGCACCGACGAGGGGGAACATCAGCGTCTGGTCAAACAGGTGCATGTGCAGACGCTCATCAACATGTACCGGGTGCGCGGGCATCTCATCGCTCACCTGGACCCGCTCGACGCCGAACCACCGCACATCCATCCCGAGCTCGACCCGCTGACCTATGGGCTGACCATCTGGGACCTGCCCCGCGCCTTCGTGGCGGACGGATTGGCCGGGCGCGACGTCGCCACCCTCGACGAGATCCTCCACGTCCTCCGCGATGCCTACTGCCGCACGCTCGCCATCGAGTACATGCACATCCAGGATCCCGAGCAGAAGCGGTGGATCCAGCAACATGTCGAGGGTCAACCGAGCACGCTGAACCCTGAAGAGCAGCGCCACATCCTGGACCGGCTGAACGCGGCTGAGGTGTTCGAGCGCTTCTTGCACACCCGCTACGTCGGTCAGAAGCGATTCGGTCTCGAGGGCGCGGAGTCGACCATCGTGCTGCTCGACACGCTGCTCGACGCCGCCGCCGGCTCCGGAGTGGCCGAGGTGGTCATGGGGATGTCGCACCGGGGGCGCCTCAACGTGCTGGCCAACATCGTCGGCAAGTCCTACCGCGAGATCTTCGAGGAATTCGAGGGCAACCTCGACCCCGAATCCGTGCAGGGCTCGGGTGACGTGAAGTACCACAAGGGTGCCCGCGGGATCTTCAAGGGCTCGGCCGGCGAGGAGCTCCCGATCACCCTGGCCTCCAATCCGTCGCACCTCGAAGCGGTGGACCCCGTCGTCGAGGGGATGACCCGGGCCAAGCAGGACCGTTTGTCCCCTCCCACCGACGGGACGCCCAAGGCGATGGCCGAAGGCACCTACGGCTTCCCTTGCATGTCGGTCCTGGTGCACGGGGACGCCGCCTTCGCCGGGCAGGGCGTGGTGGCCGAGACGCTGAACCTGTCCGGCCTCTCGGGCTACCGCACCGGGGGCGCGGTCCACGTGGTCATCAACAACCAGCTGGGGTTCACCACCGCCCCGGCGTCGGCTCGCACCTCGGTCTACCCGACCGACGTGGCCAAAATGGTGCAGGCGCCGATCTTCCATGTCAACGGGGACGACCCCGAAGCGTGCGTGCGCGCCGCCCGCCTCGCCTTCTCGTTCCGCCAGACCTTCCACAAGGACGTGGTCATCGACGTGGTCTGCTACCGCAAGTACGGCCACAACGAGGGTGACGACCCGAGCTACACCCAGCCGCTCATGTATCAGCGCATCGACGCCAAACGGTCCGTGCGCAAGCTCTACACCGAGACGCTGGTGCGCCGGGGCGACATCACGCTGGACGAGGCGGAGTCGGCCCTCGACGACTTCAACAACAAGCTGCAGATCGTTCTCGACGAGGTGCGGGGCGAGCCCTCCTTGGCCCCGACCCATCTTCCGGTCCACGACCGCGGCGATGCCGACATCCCCTCCGAGGAGACGGGCGTGAGCGGCGACGTCCTGCACGCGCTGGCCGCGCTGGTGCGCACGGTGCCGGACGGCTTCACCATCCACCCCAAGCTCGAGCGCCAGTTCGCCCAGCGCGACGAGATGGTGGCCAAGGGACAGGTGGATTGGGCCCTGGCCGAGGCACTGGCCATCGGGTCGCTGCTGCACGAGGGCGTGAACGTCCGCCTCACCGGGCAGGACACCCGCCGCGGCACCTTCAGCCAGCGCCACGCCGTGCTGGTGGACTACGTCACGGCGGACGAGCTCATCCCACTGGCGCATCTCGCCGACGGGATGGGTGGCCGGGTCGACCCGGCCGTACTGGCGCCGCGCCAGGGCCGCCTCGGGACGTTCACCGTGCGCGACTCCCTCCTCTCCGAATACGCCGCCGTGGGCTTCGAATACGGCTATTCGGTCGAGGCACCCGAAGCGCTGGTGGCATGGGAGGCGCAGTTCGGTGATTTCGCCAACGGCGCGCAGATCATCATCGACAACTTCCTCGCTGCCGCCGAGATCAAATGGGGCCAGTACGCCGGCCTGGTGATGCTGCTCCCGCACGGGTACGAGGGGCAGGGCCCCGAGCACTCGTCGTCCCGGTTCGAGCGCTTCCTGGCGTTGTGCGCCCGCGGCAACATGCGCGTCACCGTCCCGTCGACGTCGGCCCAGTACTTCCATCTCCTGCGTTCCCAGGCGCTCCTGACTCCCAAGCGTCCCTTGATTGTGGTGACGCCCAAGTCGATGCTGCGCGCCCAGGCCTCGCGCTCGCAGTTCGAACAGCTGGAGGCCGGTTCCTTCGCCCACGTCCTCGACGACCCCGAGGTGGCCGATCCGTCCAGCGTGCGCCGGATCGTCCTGTGCAGCGGCAAAATCGCGCATGATGCGCTGGCGCATCGCCAGCAGATCGGTGCCGTGGACGCCGCGGCGGCCGCCACCGTTGCCATCGTGCGGGTCGAGCAGTTGTACCCGTGGCCCCTCGGGGAGCTCACGGCCCTGTTCGAACGGTACGGGAATGCCGAAGAGGTGGTCTGGCTGCAGGAGGAGCCCGAGAACATGGGGTCGTGGTCCTTCGTGCACGCCCGCTTGCACGCGGCCCTTCCTGCCCGCCTCCGCCTGCGCCACGTCAGCCGGAGCGAGTCGGCCAGCCCGGCCATCGGAAGTGCCGCGCTGCATCAATTGGAGCAGGCCGATCTGTTGCAGCGCGCCATTGGCTGAGCCTCATCACGTCGTGGTGGACGGGTCGAACCTGGCCACCGAAGGACGAACGCTCCCGAGCTTGCGGCAACTCGATGAAGCGGTGCGCGCCTATTCCGAGGAGGACCCGGGCGCCCTGATCACGGTCGTCGTCGACGCGTCGTTCGAGCACCGCATCGACGAGGCCGAACGGGAGGCGCTGCGCGAGGCCATGCTCAACGGCGAGGTGGTGTCGCCACCGGCCGGTGCGATCGGCCGGGGTGACGCGTTCGTCCTGCGGATCGCCGAGCGGACGGGGGCCGTCGTGCTCTCCAACGACTCG
>PKYA01000026.1 GCA_003133545.1 Acidimicrobiaceae bacterium
TATTCGATCGTGCTCACGTCGGCGGACGCCCAAAGCGCCTACTTCTCGCTCTTCACCCGGTCCTGGGAGCTGGCCCTGGGCGGGCTCATCGCCCTCCATGGCTCGGTTTTCCGGCGGATCCCACAGACCTGGGCGGCAGTGGCGTCGTGGGCGGGACTGGCGGTGATCTTGATCACCAGCCTCACCTTGAACGGCAACGCCGAGTACCCCGGTGCGCTCGTGGCCATCCCGACCCTTGGCGCCGGGGTCCTCATCGCCGCCGGCGCCGCCAATCCGAAGTGGGGGGTCGAGCTCTTACTCCGGCAAAAGCCCATTCAGTTCCTCGCCGCCATCTCCTTTTCCCTCTACCTGTGGCACTGGCCGATTCTCGAGATCGCGGCGCAGAGCCGCGGCGTGACAACCCTGCCGGCATGGGACAACGTCTTGTTGTTGCTCGGGGCGGGCGTGCTTGCGACGTTGACCTACTACTTCTTCGAGAACCCGTTCCGTCACAGCCGATTCCTGGGACGACGACGGTGGGCCAGTATCGCCTTAGGCTTTTGCTTGATCGTCACCAGTCTGACGGTGGTCACGGTCGAGATGCATCTCCACAATGAAGGAGCTTTGGCAACTCCCGGTCTGGCCAACCTCCAAACCAGCGATGCATGCCCTTCTCCTTCGAATGCGGCAGTTACGTCACTGATGGGCAAAGGGCCCAAGGCAAGCCACCGGATTGTCGCGCGCCTCTTGGTGGTCGGAGACTCGACCGCCTGCACCATGCTGCCGGGACTGGAAGCCGTGGGGTCTCCGGTAGGAGTGCGGGTCGAGAACGCCGCAGTTATCGGCTGCGGCGTGGTGAGTGGCACACTCGCCCCGGACGTCGTGAACGGCGACAACTTAAGCAATTCGTCGAGGTTGTGTCAGAGCCGGGCCAATGCCGCAGAAACGCGGGCCCTACGATTGGGGCGTCCGAACGTCGTCCTATGGGCGAGTTCCTGGGAACGAAGCTCACTCGTTGTCGGAAGTGGGGTCCACCAAAAGGTGGTCGACGCAGGAACGCCGGAGTGGTCCGCTTTGCTGTTGCGGCGCATGGAGCAGCGAGTTGCACAGTTCACCGCTACAGGTGCGACCGTCGTCATGCTGACACAGGCCCCCTTCGTTAATTCTGGAAATCCCAAAGCCCCGACTCCCGAAGACGAAACATTTGAGCGCCTCAATGTTCTACTGAAGAGGTTCGCTTCGCACAGGCCGCATGTTGAGATAGTCGATCTCGCCGATTACATATGCCCGGGCGGTCCACCCTGCCGTTACATCGTGGATGGAGAGTTCGTTCGAGGAGATGGGGCGCACTTCACCGCAGAGGGATCGCTGTTTGTTGCTCGATGGTTGATGCCTCAACTCGGCATAAAGGCGTTAGACAGGCCAATCGCCCCATTGCCGACGATGAGGATCGTGCTACCCCGGAAGGCGGGCACGGTCCTCAAAGGATCGTCGTTGCTCGACGCCCTGGGGTCGTTCAATCTGGGTATAAGCAAGGTCCAATTTCAGATCACGGGAGACGGGATGCGCAACGTGGTCATCGGAACGGCAACCCATTCACAATACGGATGGCTCTTCACCTGGCCCACGAGGAGCGTCCCCAATGGCACGTACACGCTACGAAGCGTCGCATACAACTCGAGCGGTAACAGCTCCACGAGCAGGGGTCTCACCGTGCGAGTGGCCAACAAGAGTTGATCGCCCACGGGCGCTTTCAGCGGTACAGAATCAGCTGGGTGCACCGGTAGGCGGCCATCTGGCGCTCCGCCGACTCGTTGGTGACGGTGGCGTCCCACACCTGGGTCGTCCGCCCTAAGTGCAGCGGGGTCGCCTGCCCGATGATCACCTCCCCCTCCTTGGCGCTGGAGAGGAAGTTGGCCTTGCACTCGATGGTGGTGAACCCTGAGGCGCCCTCCGGCCAGTGGTGGCTCACGCCGAACGCGCACAGGGCGTCGGCGAGCGCGATCACCACCGGCGCCCACAAGAACCCGGTTCCGGCGATCAGCTGGTGGGTGACGGTTAGCCGGCCCTGGCCATCGGTCACACTCTCAGGCATCTCGATCCCGAGGAGCTCGAGGAAAAGGCGAGCGTCGTACGGTGGCGGCACAGGTCACAGCTTGCCCCACAGGCACGGGCCGGTCTGCGAAGATCTGAGCATGCTCCGCCTCGTCCTTCCCAAAGGCTCGCTCGAGCGCGCCACCCTGCAGCTGTTCGAGGACGCCGATCTGGCCGTCTCCCGGGCATCCGACGTGGCGTATCGGGCCACTATCGACGATCCCCGCGTTGATGAGGTGCGCATCCTGCGCCCCCAGGAGATACCGGTCTACATCGCTGAGGGGCTCTTCGACCTGGGGATCACCGGGCGCGACTGCATCGAGGAGCGGGGGAGCGAGGTCGTCTCGCTCGGCGAGCTGGCCTACTCCAAGTCCACCAGCAACCCGGCCCGCATTGTGCTCGCTGTGGCGGGCTCTTCGCCGGTGACCAGCTTGGCGGAGCTGGCCGCCCAACCGGGAAGGCTCCGCATCAGCTCTGAGTACCCCGAGCTGACCCGACGCGCCTTGGCCGCCCACGGGATAGAGGCCGAAATCTCCCTGTCGTACGGGGCCACGGAGGCCAAGGTGCCCGACATCGCCGATGCCGTGGTGGACATGACCGAGACCGGCAGCGCGCTGCGGGCGGCCGGCCTGCGCATCATTGCGACGCTGCTCGTGTCGCGCACCGAGCTGATCGCCAACCCGGCGGCGGCGGCGGACCCCGCCAAGCGCCATGCCATGGAGCAGATCTTCACGCTGTTGCAGGGCACGTTGGAGGCAAGGGGCAAGGTCCTGGTCAAGCTGAATGTGTCCGCCGACCACCTCGATTCGGTGCTCGACGTCCTGCCTTCCATGCGCGCCCCCACCATTTCCGAGCTGTCAGGAGGCGGTGCCTTCGCCCTCGAGGCGGTCGTGGCCAAATCCGACATCAACATCTTGATTCCGGCCCTGCGTGACCACGGGGCGACCGACATCTTGGAGCTGCCGCTCTCCAAGATCGTGCACTGACGAGCGAGTGCTGATGGTCGTCCCCACCCATCGCCCGTCCATAGGGCGGGTCACCTCGTTCGACGCCGCGCGCGGCCTCGGAACGGTGGTCGACTCCCGGGGCGATGCCTTCGACTTCCACGCCACCGCCATCGCGGACGGTTCGCGCGCCATCGAAGTGGGGACCGCGGTGACCTTCGCCGTCGTCCCGGGGCGCCGGGGTCGCTACGAGGCGGGCGCGCTCATCGCGCTCGGCTGACGCTCCCACCACCGGCCGGCATAGCCACTGGCGAAGATGTCGAGGGCCGCATCGACGCCCGCCCGATCTCCCGTAGCCAAGAGGTCGAGCAGGAGCCCCCGGGTCACCGCCAGCCCCAGCCGGCCGTGGGCGCGTGCCACCTCGGGCGGGATGCCCTGGGCGACAGCGGGCGCGGCCTGGGCGTCGAGCCAGCTGTCGATGGCCTCCCCGAGAAGCGGCCGCAGCTGCGCGTCGCCCTGGAGGGCGCGGCCGTAGAGCGCGAAAAAGAGACGTTCGAAGTCGCCCAGGGCCGGGTCGGCGATGTAGCGCCAGATGTCGCGCACCACCTGAGCAGTGTCGGGTCCGAAAGCGCTGCCCATGGCGTTGAACTGCGCCCGGGTACGGGCCTCGACCGCCTGCACCACCTCGACGAGGAGGTCGTTCTTGGAGCCGAAATGGTAGAGGAGCATCCGGTGACTCGTGCCCAGCGCGGCGGCGATCTTGCGCAAGCTCAGGTCACCCAGACCGTCCGCCACGAAGTGGTCCACCACCTCGTCGAGGAGGAGCTCCTTCGCCGTCTTTTCTGGCATGTACCATATGGTACACTAGTCCCGACCCATTGGGACGGGCAGGACCTCATGGGACCGGCACAATGGAGGCAGCGTGGGCGCGCAGGTCATCGAGCACGAGGTCACGGCGAAGGCACCATCGGCGACGGTCTTCGCCCTGTTGGCTGATGGGTCGACCTGGCCGAGCTGGTCGCCTATCGGCTCCTTCGAATTGATCGAGAAGGGTGACGGGGAGCCCGAGGGTGTGGGCGCGGTGCGCCTGTTCTCCACCGGGCGCGTACGAAGCCGCGAGCGCGTCGTCCGGTCGAAGCCGAACGAAGTCTTCAGCTACGAGCTCGTCTCCGGCCTGGCCATCCGCGACTACCGAGCGGTGGTCACCCTCCTGGCGTCGGAGAACGGAACCACCATCCGTTGGCGCTCCACCTTCCGTCCCAAGACACCCGGCACCGGGTGGATCTACCAGCGCCAGCTGAAGAAGTTCATCGGCCTGACGGTCAGCGGCCTCGCCGCCGCGGCGGAGAGCGCGGCACTGACGAATTAGTCACCAATTGGTCACCTCCAACCGAGGGACAAGGTGACTCCTAGCGGGAGTTTCCTG
>PKYA01000207.1 GCA_003133545.1 Acidimicrobiaceae bacterium
TAGGCGGTGGATCGAGGCTAAGCACTCCATCGAACTCAGTAGGAGTCATGTTGCGTGACCCCGGATACGGATTCACATTGGCGGCTCTACGCGTTTGAGTGAAGACAACTGAGGGTTCTGATCTTTGGCGGCACTGGATCCCGCTGTGTGCGCGCATATGGGGACAGTTCACCGATCCACCCCATCCGACAGGCCCAGGCGAGCGTTGGGAAAGCGATCCCGCGGTTGTCTCCTTAGATTTCGACTGCGCTCAAGAGCGTCGTGGAGGTCTTGGTAGCGGCGACCACTGCACCCGAATTCGGCTAGACCGCAAGAGTCCACTGACCCGCACCAGCTCGATGGGCTGACGGGCTCATCGCGACTCGGGAGTTACGCGTCGCGCATCCGCAGCAGGAGTCCGGCGATGAGGAGAGCTGCTGCCACCCACACGACGAGCACCCCAAGACCCGTCCACGGCGCGATGGGCTGGGCGCGGAGGTTGGTGGTGGCCTGGATGGCGAGCCCGGCGGTCGTGGGGGCGATCTGTTCGAGGTGTCGCCGCCAGGTTGGGTCGTTGACGAGTTGTGCCGCGATTGGGGGTAGATAGAGCAGGCCGAGCACGGCGCCGACTGAGGCGGCGGTGTCGCGGATGGTCGTGGCAACCCCGAGGCTGAGTAGGCCGATGAAGACCAGGTAGAGGATACTGCCGGCAGCGGCGCGTAGCGTCGGGGCGTGGCTGAGGGACACGAGTGCGTACCCGTGGGCGGGATCGATCCCGGTGCCCGGGAGTATGAAGCGTCCGGCGATGAGGGAGCCGGCCACTGCTATGAAGCCGACCAGCAGGGTGAGCCCGGCCAGGTTGGCTGCTTTGGTGACGAGGAGGGTGAGGCGGCGCGGTATGGCGGTGAGGGTGACGCGGATCATGCCGGTGCCGTATTCCTCGGAGACAGCGAGAACGGCAAGAATGGCGATCAATGCCTGGCCGATCTGGACGCCGGCGAGGCTCAACTTGGTCGGGTCCTGCGGGCTGCCGGGATTGACGTGCAACACAGCGGCGACGACGACGCTGCCCGCCACAGTGACACCGACGGCGGCGACGAGCAGCCAACCGGTGGAAGGCAGGGTGCGGAGCTTGGTCCACTCGGCCCGCACCGCCGCGGTCACGCGTCCCTCCTATTGAGCAGCACGGTCGCAGCGGCGAGTGCTATCACGGTGTAGCCGCACACGACGGCGAAGCCGGCCAGCGGCGTGAGCGGGTAGTAGCCATTACCGAGGGTGTAGGCGTAGCTGACCTGGCTGTAGTGGGGCAGAGCTTGCAGCATCGACAGCCCGGCAGCGGGGGTGAGGCGCAGCAACCACGCGGACGCCCCTCCACCTGCGGCCGCAGCGAGTATGAACGGCAACACGAAGACGGCTGCACTTCCCGTGATCGCTACGGCGGCGCGCCGCACCATCGCGGAGAGCGCGATGGCCGTGATCGCAGCCATCGCGACGACGGCGCTGGCGCCGATCTCGATGCGTACCTGGGTGAGGGTGTTGGCAGAAAAGACGTAGTTGCCGTGGGCCCGGAGTAGGTGCTGGCCGAGGGGAACGATCACCGCCATCACGACAAGCGACAGCGCGAAGACGATTGCTCCGACGACCAGCCCCTTGGCGACGAGGACTCGTCCTCGGGCCGGGATCGCGGTGAAGGTGGTGCGGATCAAGCCGCGGCGGTACTCGGTCGTGACGAACATCGCGGCGACCACGATCACCACGAGGAGCCCGACGATCAAGCCGAGGAGGAGGCTGCTCGACGCGGTGTGGGTTCCCTCCAGGCCTTGGACGACGGCGGGGGCGATGTCACCCGAGCCGCTTACGACAACGGACGTGCCCGAGTTGTGAAAGCTGCCGGTCGCGAGCGTCGGGTAGAAGGAGGTCCGGCCGGTGCCGATGTCTTGCCCGAGCCACGAGTTCGAAGCCGGGCTGCCGTCGACGTTGAGATGATCGAACATGGCAGTAGCCAGGGTCGGGTACCCGGTGTCGCCGTGGAACGTGAGGGGCGAGGTGGCGAAGAGCCCGACCTGTACCGTGGCCGGCAGTCCCGTCAGATCGGCTGAGCCGACTTCGGTCCAACGCTGTCCGTTGGTGGAGGCGTAGCCGGTGATCCTGTCGCCGGATCGGACCAGGCGCAGCCAGCGCGACGTTGGCATCGTGACCGTACCCGCGACGCCGGAGGTGTCGTGCGTGTAGTTGTACTGGAAGTGGACGCCGTGGCTGCCCGTGGCCATCACTGCGGCATAGGCCGATCCCTGCGTGGTACTCGGGGTGAGCAGGAGCCCGGCCTTGGCCCATGACGCCAGTCCGGGGTGGCTGGCCGACGGCGATCCCTGGACGTTGGACGCGTTGGTGGCGGTCACGCCGGCAAGCGAGGTGATCTCGGCCGTGACGGTTCCGTCGCGGGTGAGCGTGTGATGGACGAACTCGTAGGTGTCAGCGACCCCCCCGCCGCCAGGACCGGTCGGCACGACGGTCGGTAGTGCACTCGTGCATATGGCACCAGCGGGGAGGCCGGAGCAGCCGCCCGTGTGCGGTCCGGCGGCCGTCTCGTAGCAGAGGAAGAAGGTGGCCGCCGCGGCGAGGACGAGCGCGATGATCCAGCCGCGGACCGTGCGGAACTTGATCCACTCCGCCCACAGAACCGACTGAAAGCTGTTGCTTGCAGACTTGCCAGTCAGGCGCGGTGGTGCACTGGTGGTGACGCTCATCGCCCCACCTGTCCGTCTACAGCAGCGCGGAACTCGGCCTCGCCGCCGGTGAGCTGGAGGTAGACATCCTCCAGGCTCGCCCGCTGAGCGGTGACCTCGGAGAAGGCAACGCCCGCCTGGCCGAGGATCTCCACTGCGCGTTGCGCTTCGATCCCGGTCACGCTGAGGGTGTTGCGGTCGATAACCGTCGCCGCGGCGCGGGCGCGTTGGAGAGCCTTGACTGCTTGGTCTGGCGCTGGCGTGCGGAGCAGCACTTGGTCGCCCGAGGCGCGGGCAACCAGCTCCTCGACGCTCGCGTGGGCGAGGACCTTGCCACGACCGACGACCACCACCTGGTCGGCCATGTCCTCCAGCTCGCCCATCAGATGGCTGGACACGAGCACCGACCGCCCTTCGGCGGCGAGCGAGCGCAGGAACCGGCGGATCCAGATGATCCCTTCGGGGTCCATGCCGTTGAACGGCTCGTCCAGGATCAACACCGGCGGGTCGCCGAGCATCGCGGCGGCGATTCCGAGACGTTGACGCATTCCCAGTGAGTACCCGCCCGCCTTGCGCCGCGCCGCGCTGGTGAGGCCGACCAGCTCGATCACCTCATCGACCCGGCTGGCGGTCAGTTTCTGGGAGCGGGCCATCCAGAGCAGGTGGTTGCGTCCGGTGCGACTGGGTTGGAGGGCGCCGGCGTCGACCAGCGCGCCGACGTGGCGCAGCGGGTACCGCAGGTGTTGATAGACCTGCCCGCCGACCAGCGCCCGACCCTGGTCGGGGGCGTCGAGGCCGAGGATCACACGGATGGTGGTGGACTTGCCGGCCCCGTTGGGGCCGACGAAGCCGGTCACCGTTCCGGGCGCGACGGTGAAGGTCATGCCGTCGAGGGCCTGGGTGGGGCCGAACCGCTTGTGCAGGTCGGTAACTTCGATGGTCTGTTCGATCACGTGGTCGTCCGTTCTTGGTCTTTGGGACGGGTCGGAGATCGTTGTACGGCATGACCGGTTCCAACCAGGTCGCAGCCGTTGATACCTGGTTGCGACCGACCACCCGGCATGCTTGAGCCCATGGCACGTCGAATCGGCAGCCCGCAATGCTGCACTGCCCACACCATGAACGGTGGCCGCCAGTGAGAGTCCTGGTGGTCGAGGACTTCGAGGTCCTGGCCCGTTCGATCGGGACCGGGCTGCGCCGCGAGGGCATGGCCGTCGACGTCGTCCTCGACGGGACCGACGCCCTCGGCCACCTCGCCACCACCCGCTACGACGTCGTCGTCTTGGATCGGGATCTTCCCGGCGTCCACGGCGACGACATCTGCCGGCAGATCGTCGCCGACCGCTCAGATGTTCGGGTCCTGATGCTCACCGCCGCCGATACGGTCAAAGACCGCGTCGACGGTCTCGGATTGGGTGCGGACGACTACCTCCCCAAGCCGTTCGCGTTCGCCGAGCTCGTCGCGCGAATCAGGGCCCTCGCCCGTCGAGCCACCCCGCCAGTACCCCCCACCCTCGCCTACGAGGACATCACCCTCGACTCAGCCCGCCGAGTGGCGTCCCGAGCCGGGCAGCGCCTCGACCTCAGTCCCAAGGAATTCGCCCTCCTCGAATGCCTCCTCGCTTCGCCCGGCGTGGTCCTCTCGGCCGAGGAGCTGCTCGAACGGGTATGGGACGAGTTCGCCGACCCCTTCACCAGCGCCGTAAAGCACACCATGCACCGGTTGCGAACCAAGCTCGGCGACCCCCCAGTCATCCACACCGTCCGCGAGGGCGGCTACCGCATAGGAGAGACACCATGACCGCAATCAGCATGACCCCAGCCAGGCCCCGTCTGCGCAGACCCCCGCTCCGCGTCCAGCTCACGGTGCTCTACGCAGGACTGCTCGGCCTGCTGGTCGTCGCCGTCCTCGCCGTCAGCGGCTTGCTGGTCAGGCAAGGCTCGACGAACGGCAACGGTGTTGCGACGTCACACAACGCCCTTGTCGGTCATCATCTCGACGCCGGACCGGCGATCGTGGGCGTGATCGCCGTAGCGATCGCGTTGGGAATGGCGTGGTTGATCGCCGGCCGATTCCTTCGCCCGCTCCGCGCCATGAACGCAGCCGCACGCGAGATCTCCGCCACCAACCTCCACCGCCGTCTCGGCCTGGAGGGCCCTCAAGACGAGCTCACCGAGCTGGGGCAGACGCTCGATGACCTCTTCGGACGCCTCGAAGCCTCGTTTGAGGCGCAGCGTCACTTCGTGGCCAACGCCTCCCACGAGCTGCGCACCCCGCTCGCCGGCCTACAGACCCTCCTCGAAGTCGCCCTCGCCGACCCGGACCCCGACACCGACACCCTGCGGTCGGTCTGCCAGGAGGCCCTCGCGCTCGGCGAACACCAACAACGACTCATCCAGGCCCTCCTCACCCTGGCCACCAGCGAGCGCGGCGTCGAACAGTGGGGGCCATTCGATCTCGCTCACATCACTGAGACCGTTCTGACCGGACGTAGACATGAGGCCGAACGTCGAGGGATCCATATCGATTCCACCCTCGTAACCGCACCCGCAACCGGCGACCCCAAACTCATCGAACTGCTTGTGGCAAACCTCATCGACAATGCGCTGCGCCACAACACCAGCGGCGGGAGGATCGAGGTCGCCACCATCTCGGCCCCAGGACGAGCAACCATCACCGTTAGCAACACCGGCCCGACTATCCCGCCCAGCGAGATCGACCGACTCTTTGAGCCGTTCCAACGGGCAGGCAGCCAGCGCGTTAAACACACTGACGGGCACGGCCTCGGACTCGCCATCGTCCAAGCCATCGCCCACGCCCACCACGCCAAGATCACCGCACGCCCTCGACCCGAAGGCGGAATCGACATCGGGGTGACCCTCGGCTCATCGGGAAGTTAAACCACGCAACCTACAGGCCCTGTCGTTTACACCTGACCAGTAATCGGGCAGAGCGTGTCTTTACGTGTCTTTACCCTCCTGATTTCATTCGCGTGGATCTGGCCTTCTCGGCACTGACCTGGACGGCCCCGAGATCGCCCGCGAGCTGGAGCCACGCAGAGCGGACGGCGCCTGCAGGCAGGGTCGGTCACATATCTCTTGGACGGCGGCCATCAGCGGGAAGGTGATGAGCGCCACCCAGAGCATTCCTAAGCCAAATTGAGCGCCCGTCTGCGCGTAGGTGGCGATGCCTGACGGGTCGTCATCCGAAGCCCCGGTGACCAGTCCCGGCCCGAGCGCGCGTAAGTAGGCTCGCCAAGCCGCGGGCCTGGAGGGGACGATGTCGATGTTGCGTCCATCCGCGGGGGCGACTACTGGGGAGTCTGGGCGCACGTCTGGTGCTGCACCAACAGCTGCTCGCTCTGTGTCATCCGGAAGCGAATCATCATCGATCGTCGTTGGACCTGACTACCTCGCCTCCAGAACAATCCCATGGTGGAGCATTCGGTGTAGAGCCCGACCGGACATAGCCTTCGGTGCCGACGAGCTGCAGGATCGACTTGGCGACGCGGACATGGGCCGGGTAATTGCCAAGGCCTATGCAGGCGGTGGTCGCACCCCCCGGCTATGGGCGAGTCCCAATGCGACCGCACTCGTTGGAAGCCGTTCACCTTCTTCAGTCAACTCCTCCAGGCTCTGCCCCTTGGGTTCTGGAAGCGTGGTGATCGTGACAATGGCACCGAAAAGGGCGACGAAGCCGACGATGGCGCTGGTGTCGGCAAATCCGATCCGAGGCAACAAGCTGGTGAGCGCGTAGGTTCCGACGAATGCACCGATCTTGCCCGACGCCGCAGCGATGCCGTGGCTGCTCGTTCGCACACGGACCGGGAAGATCTCGGCCGGGTAGACGAACGTGGTGGTGTTCGGCCCAAACTCGCTGAAGAAATACGTCGCTCCAAAGAGGATGAGGAAGGGAGCCACCGTGGTCGTGGCCGACGGGATGAGCCATAGCCCGAAGAAGGACACGGCGATCATCACGAACCCGCCGGTCTGCATACGTCTCCGACCAATGCGGTCGATGGTCCATGCGGCGAGGAAGTAGGCCGGGAACGCGGCCACGGCGAAGATGGCCAGAATGTACGCCGTCTGGGTAATCAAGGTGGCATGGGGTGCAACCAGCTTCACGATGACCGGGCTGGAGATGGTATTGCCGTAGTAGACGAGGTCGAAGAGGAACCAGGCGATGGAGGCACCGATCAGCCAGCGCAGCAGGCGACGATCGGCCAGGACGCCACGCATGCCGGTGGGCTTGCCCTCCTCCTTCGCTTTCTTGTCGGCATCCTTCGCCTCCATCTGGGCCAACTGGAAGCGCGGTGTCTCGTTGAGTTGACGGCGCAGATAGAAGACCGAAAGGGCCGGAATAGCCCCGAAGCCGAGGAGGAGCCGCCACACCATGTCGTGGGACATGCCTGTCGACAGCAGCGCGATGGCCAGCAGGGGGCCAACGATCAGTCCAGCCCCCTGCATGGAAAAGACCAGGGAGACCATACGGCCTCGATTGGCCTTGTTGGCGTACTCGCTCATGATGGTGGCGCTTACCGGGTAGTCGCCGCCGATGCCGAACCCCAAGATGGCCCGAAACCCGATCAGCCACCAGATGCTGGGCGAGAACGCCGAGGCGATGGCTCCAGCCGCCAGGACGAGCACTTCAAAGCCGTATATTTTCTTCCGTCCGATGCGATCAGCAACCCGCCCGAAGACGATGGCTCCAGCCGCCGAAGTCAGCAGCGCCAACGAGGTGAGCAGCGACTTCTGGTAGCTCGCAATGTGCCACTGCGAGGTGACGAGGGTGGCGACAACGCCGATGACGAACAGATCGTAGGCATCGGTAAAGAACCCCATGCCCGAGATGAACATGATCTTCCAATGCTCCCGCGAGGTGGGCGCATTATCGAGTTGCTCTAAGGTCTCTCGGCTGATCGGACCGTCGCCCTCAGGGGAAAAGGCAGTGGGCGTCGCGGTGATCGACATGAATAGGTCCCTTTCCATCCCTTGTGCTGCGACGCCTTGGTCGCAAACAAGGATGACTTCCCAAGGTCCTTACCCAAAAAGTGGCGAAACTATGGTGACACCAGCACAATCTTTCGGTGAACGTCCGGGGTTGCAGCGGCTCAGCCCCCGTGCACCCCAACACGACCGACACCGCGGCCCGGGTCGAAGCCAAGGCGGCCGGCTGGTCGGTGATGTGGAGCCTCGCGCGAGTTCAGCTGCGTGCCGGATGACCAGTCATGCTCCATGGAGTTGCCCGTTCCACCGAGACTGCGGCTACCCGCTGGGTTGCTGTTGGTAGCTGGACCAGACCCGCTGCGGGTATCTCGGAGGGGAGGGCTCGCCTACTGATCGCTCCCAACTGGGCGGCCAAGCCACGGGGACTGGGTAATCTTGGGCATCATGTCGGTCCTGTCGAATATCACCTGAGCATGGTCGCATCCGAACACCGCGATCTGCGCCCGGCAATCGGCGACTATGCCTTTCTGTCCGACTGTCACAGCGTGGCGCTGGTATCGCGGCACGGATCAATCGATTGGTGCTGCATGCCTCGGGTCGATTCGGCCTCGGTCTTTGCACGCATTCTCGACCAGTCTCGTGGCGGATACTGCACACTGTCGCCGAGTGAAGATGACGCCAGCGCGCGCCGGCGCTACCTCGACGACACCCTGGTGCTGGAAACGACTTTTCGCACGCCGAGCGGCGAGGCCAAGGTCCTCGACTGCTTCGTCATGCACGAGGGAGGAAAGTCCGATCCCCATCGCCAGCTGCTTCGTATCGTCGAAGGGGTTCGAGGGCGTATGGAGTTGTCTTTGCGCGTCGCCGCTCGCCTCGACTACGGCGAAGTTAGGCCCTGGCTGCGCCATCGCGGGAGAGGCGTCTGGAGCGCCATGGGCGGCGACGACGCACTCGTCATCTGGGCGGATTGCGAGCTCACCAGCGACGGCGATCACGACCTCGCGGCAACCTTCGAGGTCCGGAGCGGGCAACGGGCGTATCTGTCGTTGACCTATGCCGAACCGGCTTCGCTCGATGACCAACCGTTGGACCCGCTCAGCCCTTCGGAGCTGGACGCACGACTTGAGGCCACCATTGCGTGGTGGAAACATTGGGCGGTTGAGGTGGACCTCGACTCGTCCGATGGTCCCGCGGTGAGAAGATCGGCCATCGTGCTTAAGGGTCTCACCAACGCTCCCACGGGGGCGATCGCCGCCGCGGCCACGACGTCACTGCCTGAGGTTCCTGGAGGTAGTCGCAACTGGGACTACCGCTTCAGCTGGGTGCGCGACTCGGTCTTCGCGGTGCAAGCATTGACCGCGCTCGGCGCCGAGGCCGAGGCCGACGGCTTTCGCCGCTTCATCGAGCGCAGCGCGGCCGGCAGTGTCGAGAGCCTGCAGATCATCTACGGGGTGGCGGGTGCACGGCGGCTCACCGAGCGGACGCTCGACCACCTGGAAGGCTTTGAGGGCGCGCAGCCGGTACGTATCGGCAACGCGGCCGCCACACAGGTGCAAAACGACGTTTACGGCGAGATCGTCGATTTGTCGTGGCGCTGGCATGAGAGAGGCCACTCGCCCGACGATGACTACTGGCGCTTCTTACTCCAGCTCGTCGACAAGGCCGCCGAGGTGTGGAGCGAGCCCGACCGAGGTCTGTGGGAGATGCGCGGAGAGCCTCGTCATTTCGTGCACTCCAAGGTCATGTGCTGGTCGGCGCTCGACCGAGGACTCCGTCTTGCAAAGGAGTGCCTGCGACCGGCTCCGACCCGGCGCTGGGCCGCGGTCGCCGCCGAGATCAAAGAGTCCGTCGAGGCAGACGGCTTCGACGCCGCCAGGGGGGTGTTCGTCCAGGCCTACGGAACGACCGACCTCGACGCGGCGCTGCTCTTGCTGCCCGGTGTCGGTTTCTTGGACTACGACGATTCCCGCATGATGTCGACCACGGACGCCATCCGCACCGAACTCGACGATGGCGGAGGGCTGCTTCGTCGCTATAGGGCCCCTGACGCCTTGGAGGGAGAGGAAGGGGCGTTCGTGGCGTGCTCGTTCTGGCTGGCCGAGTGCCTGGCCCGCCAAGGCCGCGGCAACGAGGCCCGGGAAGTTTTCGACCGTGCCAGCCTGGCCAGCAGCGACCTCGGGCTTTATTCGGAGGAGTACAATACCCAAAAGAACCAGCTACTCGGCAACTTCCCACAGGCGCTCTCTCATCTCTCTCACATCGCGGCCGCCGTGGCACTCGCCGACGGAGCAGGACGGACTAGCAGGGTGGGACCGTCCCGTGACGCCGCCCACAAACGTGCTCGATGACGAGTGACGCTACTTAGAGATTGGCGCAGACCTTCATCCAAGCGGTCGCGGAATGGCGCGCAATGTCGATGCCACACCCGCGGAGGAGCGCCACGAATCTCTCGACGTCCAGTTCTTCTGCCGCACTGGGCAGATCGTTGCGTCTCACCGCTGACCCCAAGACCCTGTCTCGCACGGTTGATCAGTAAACGAGATGCGCTCCAACGGCGGGCCACTATTTGCAAATTGGTCGATGGCTCCCGTCCAGTACTGGGCGCCCTAATGGCTCATGTGCCAACCAGGTGTGGCTCACCGTTTGGAGACAGCAATGTGGTGACGAATCGGCCTTCTCGGGTGGTCAGCGACATCGATCGGCCTTGCCCGCGGCCTTCGCTACGCCTCCAGCGCTGAATAGGGATCCGTCCGCGGTTCGAGGCCTGGTCGCTGGTCGGCGTGGGGCGCCTCCGTCCTGTTTCAGCTCGGTCGTACTAGACAGTTGCGGTGCGATCCGGCCGACGACGCAAAGGCGCCACCGAGCTGGCCTCACCGACAGAGCGGTCGACCGGCGGCGAGCGGCCAGGCGGCACGACTGCAAAGGAACAGGCGCCCGACGAGGTAGTTAGCCCATCGGGCGAGGAGCAGGAGCCCGGGGT
>PKYA01000095.1:0-7694 GCA_003133545.1 Acidimicrobiaceae bacterium
GGTAGGGCAGCTCGATCGCGTCGCGGATCTGCTCGATCTGGAAGATCTCGGCGATCGCCACGGCGATCTTCCCAGCAAGAATTGCGGTGACGATCCTCTTCATGTCATCCGGTCCCGCGTCGATGGCGCCGGTGGCGCGTACGCCGTCGGGCGGATTGGGCATTGCGGCGATAGTCGAGATTCGTACGGGCGGCACACCGAGCGTGAGAGCGGCCTCGGCCGTTTCGGTGCCGAACAGGTCGGTTGCTGCGGTCACGCCCTCAGGGGCTAGGCCCCGTACCCGCTCCGTCAATCCAGGGCCGTATGCCACAGGCTCCGCACCGAATTGGCGCAGAAACTCGAATGTTGTCTGCGAGGCGGTCCCGATCACCCTGGCGCCCTCAAGCTTCGCGAGCTGCATTGCGAAGACGCCAACGCCGCCTGCAGCACCCCCGATCAAGACAGTGTCGCCGGCCACCAGGTCGATCGCCTCCAGGGCCGCGGCGGCGGTGAGGCTGGCCACCGGCAGCGTGCTCGCGACCTGATCACTCATGCCATCAGGCGTGTGAAACAGCGCGTCCTGGGGCGGCTTGACCACCACGAAGTCAGCAGCGGCCCTGGCCAGCGCTCCGCCGTAGACACGGTCCCCCACGCCAAAGGCCTTGACACCGTCGCCAACCTCATCAACAAGGCCGGCGAAGTCAGATCCGAAGCCGGACGGCAGCGTGATGCCGAATCGCGCCGCCGCCTCAGGCCGCGAGGCAATACCCCAGTCCATCGGATTCAATCCGATAGCGGCCACGCGGACGCGGACCTCGCCGGGGCCCGCATGCGGTTCCGGAACTTCTCTCAGCTCCAGTACGTCGGGACCTCCGAACGTCTCATAGATGACTGCTCGGCTCACTTGGCCTCCACCCGAATGTGATGAGACTCGGTCCTGTCACTCTACAGGGACGGGACCGAGTCCCGTACACTTTCGTCGTGGCCCGCTGGCAACCCAACGCATCAGAGCGACTCATGATCGCGGCGCTCGACCTGTTTGAGGAGCGGGGTTACGAGAACACCACCGTGATTGAAATCGCGAAGCGCGCCGGACTGGCGAAGAGCACCTTCTTCCGTCACTTCCCCGATAAACGGGAGGTGCTCTTTGGCGGGGAGACGATGGCCGAACGGGTCACCGATGCCATCACCGCGGCGCCGGCCACGGCAGCCCCGCTCGAAGCAGTGGCTCATGCCCTGGACGCAGTTGGAAGGGAGGTCTTCACGCCAGCTCGTCGCGAATTTATCGCCCGCAGGCGGGCGGTGATCGCCACTAACCCGGAGCTGCAAGAGCGCTTGGCGCTAAAGGGACTCGGCCTCACGAGATCGATGGTCGGCGCTCTGAAGAGCCGTGGCCTTCCCGATCTGACCTCGAGCGTGGCCGCCGAATTGGGCGCCCTCGCCTGGAAGATCGCCGACGACCGCTGGAGCGACGAAGCCAACGGCGACGAGTTCAGTAAAGTGGCGCGGCGAGCACTCGACGAAGTGCAGGCAGCCAGCGCTCTGTGTTGACGCGAGCCATGGGGCGGCAGCCTTCGGCATTTGGCGCCCCCGGCAGGACTCGAACCTGCGCCACCGGCTCCGGAGGCCGGTGCTCTATCCGCTGAGCTACGGGGGCCCGAGCAGGGGGACGATCGTAGCCGTCCGGGTCGTGGGCCCGTCCCGAGGGGGCCGGGAGCTGCCGTATCCTGCCTGACCATGGCCGGAGAAGATGGAGTGGCGACGGCCGCTCTCGAGCGGAGACTGCTGCCGCGGACGGCGGCCGTGGGCCCTGAGGGGCACCTGCGAGTGGGCGACGTCGACCTGCTCGAACTGGCCGCCGAATTCGGCACGCCGCTCTTCGTCTACGACGAGGACCACCTGCGCCATGCCTGCCGTGAGGCCCTGGCGGCATGGGGTGACGGCGTTGCCTACGCGGCCAAGGCGTTCCTCTGCCGCGCCATGGCCCGGCTGGCCTACGAGGAGGGCATGCACATCGACGTGGCCTCGGGGGGTGAGCTCCACGTCGCGCTCTCTGCGGGCGTGCCGGCCGCGAAGCTGGTCCTGCACGGCAACAACAAATCGGAAGGGGAGCTGGCGCAGGCTCTCGACTGCGGCGTCGGCCGCATCGTCGTGGACTCCTTCGACGAGATCGCCCGGCTGGGCCGCATGCTCGATGCGCCCCCAGGGCGCACCGGTCGCCCGCGGGCCCTGGTCCGGGTCACGCCCGGGGTGGAAGCCCATACCCACGAGTACGTGCGCACCGGAGGGGAGGACTCCAAGTTCGGGTTCTCGGTGGCCTCGGGCGCGGCCGCCCAAGCGGTTGCGGCGCTCGAGTTGTTGCCGGCGGTCGAATTGGTGGGCGTGCACGCGCACATCGGGAGTCAGGTCTTCGACGTCTCGTCGTTCGAGCAGGCCGCCGAAGTGCTGGGCGGGTTCTTCGCCCCGCTCGGATTGCCCGAGTTGGTCGTGGGCGGCGGTCTCGGCGTGCCCTATGTCAACGGCGAGACGGCGCCCACCCAGGCCGAGTGGGCGGCCGCCACGCGCGCCGCGTGCGCCCGCAGCGGCGTCGACCCGGCTGTGCGCCTGTCCGCCGAGCCAGGGCGTTCGATCGTCGCCACGGCCGGCCTCACCCTGTACACGGTGGGGACGGTGAAGCGGCTGCCGAATATACGGACCTACGTGAGCGTCGACGGTGGCATGAGCGACAACCCGCGTCCCGTTCTCTACGGCAGCGGGTACGAAGTCTTCCTGCCGCGCGCGGTCGGTGCGGCACGTCCGGATCCCATCCGGTTGGTGGGCAAGCACTGCGAGACCGGCGACCTCGTCGTGCCTGACGGCTTCGTGCCGCGAGGCCTTTCGGTGGGCGACATCGTGGCCACCCCGGTCACCGGCGCCTACGGCTACGCCATGGCCTCCAATTACAACAAGGTGCCGCGACCAGCCGTCGTCTTCGTGGCGGACGGGAGCGCGCGCATCGTGGTGCGCCGGGAGACATTCGAGGATCTCACCCGGCTCGATTCCTGAGCGGCGGTCATCTTTCGCCCGGGTGGGCAGCCGCTAGGTTTGTCGCTGATGACCCCCAAACCCGCCGATCAGGACGCGACGGACCCGGTGCGGGTCGCGCTCCTCGGTTGCGGCAATGTGGGGGGCGCGCTGGCGGAGCTGCTCACGGCGCGCCAGGACGACATCGCCGCCCGCACGGGGATCCGCCTGGACCTGGTCGGCATCGCGGTGGCCAACATGGACCGTCCCCGGCCGTCCGGCATCGCTCCCGAGCAGTTCACCACCGACAGCGCCGCTCTTGCGGTGCGCGACGACGTCGAAGTTGTGGTGGAGCTCATCGGGGGCCTCCACCCGGCCCAAGAGCTCATTAGCGCGGCGCTTCGTGCCGGCAAATCGGTCGTCACGGGTAACAAGACCGTGCTGGCCGTGGCCGGGGCGGAGTTGGCGGAGTTGGCGGCCGCCCATGGCGTGGACCTCTTGTACGAGGCGGCGGTGGCGGGCGCCATCCCGGTCGTACGGGCCCTGCGCGAGTCGCTGGCCGGTGAGCAGATCGTCCGCGTCATGGGCATCGTCAACGGCACGACGAATTTCATCTTGACCCGGATGGAAGAGGACGGTGTCGACTTCGACGCCGCTCTGGCCGACGCGCAGCGCCTTGGATTGGCTGAGCGCGATCCCACGGCGGACGTCGACGGCCACGATGCGGCGGCCAAGGCGGCGATCCTGGCTGCGCTCGCCTTCGGGAGCGACGTGGTCGACGCCGAGGTGCACCGCGAAGGGATCAGGGGCATCCGGGCGGTCGACGTGGCCTATGCCAACCGACTCGGCTACACCGTCAAACTTCTGGCCGTAGCCGAACTCGTGGATGGGGGACCCGAGCTCTCGGTCCGGGTGCATCCGGCGATGGTGCCCAAGTCGCATCCGCTGGCATCGGTGCGCGGGGCCTTCAACGCCGTGTTCGTCGAGGGCGCCGGCAGCGGGGAGATCATGCTGTACGGGCGCGGCGCCGGGGGACCGCCGTCCGCCAGCGCCGTGTTGGGCGACCTCGTCGATGCCTCGCGCAACCGCCGTGCCGGCGCACCGGCACCGGCGCCCAAGCGGACGAGCATTTCCATGCGGCCCCAGCTGGACCTCCGGTCGGCCTTCTACCTCAGCATGGACGTGGCTGACCGCCCCGGGGTCCTGGCCGCCGTGGCCAAAGTCTTCGGCGATCACCAGGTGTCGATCCGGGCCATGGAACAGGTCGGATTGGCAGATGAAGCCCGCCTCATCTTCCTGACCCACTTGGCCCGGGAGGGAGACCTCCTGGCGACCATCGACGAGTTGCGACTGCTGCAGGCCGTCGACCGGGTCAGCGGCGTCCTGCGTGTCATCGGGGAGGAGGAGTAGCCGTGGTTGCCGGTTGGAAGGGCGTGATGGAGGAGTACCGTTCCTTCCTCCCCCTCACCCCGAGGACGCCCGTGGTCACCCTGCTGGAGGGCGGCACACCCCTGGTTCCGGCGCCCCGCCTCTCGGCGCGCATCGGGGCGCGGGTCTGGTTGAAGGTGGAGGGGGCCAACCCGACCGGGTCGTTCAAGGACCGGGGCATGACGATGGCCATTTCCATGGCAGTCGAGGAGGGCGCCAAAGCCGTCGTGTGCGCATCGACGGGCAACACCTCGGCGTCCGCCGCGGCGTACGCGGCGCGGGCCGGGCTCACCTGCGTGGTCCTGATCCCCGAAGGCCACATCGCGCTGGGCAAGCTGGCCCAGGCGCTCGTGCACGGCGCGCGGGTCCTCCAGGTGCAGGGCAACTTCGATCAGCTGTTGTCCATCGTGCGCGACTTGCCCAAGCACGCGCCGATCACGGTGGTCAACTCGGTCAATCCCCATCGCATAGAGGGCCAGAAGACCGGAGCGTTCGAGATCGTCGATGTGCTCGGTGACGCGCCCGATGTCCACTGCATCCCGGTCGGTAACGCGGGGAACATCACCGCCTATTGGCGTGGCTACCTGCAATACAAAGAGGCGGGACGCGCCACCAAGCTGCCGCAGATGTTGGGCTTCCAAGCCGCCGGCGCAGCGCCCATCGTCCTGGGTCACCCCGTCGAGCACCCCGACACCATCGCCACGGCGATCCGCATCGGCAACCCCGCCAGCTGGTACTCGGCCACAGCCGCGGCCAGCGAGTCCGGTGGATCCATCACCGCGGTGACCGACGAGGAGATCCTGGGCGCTTATACTTACTTGGCACAGGAGGAGTCCGTTTTCTGTGAAGCAGCGTCAGCGGCATCGGTTGCCGGATTGATCAAGACCGGGGTGCCCGAGGGCTCGAAAGTGGTCTGCGTGCTCACCGGGCATGGCCTGAAGGATCCTGATCTCGCCATCGGCCAGATCTCGGTGCCATCGGTCGTGGACCTGGACCTAAAGTCCATCCTGGCCGCGCTTTCCCTCTGACCGGGGACCAGTCTGACCCACCACATTTTGTTCCCAGAACGGGGGGGTGTTGGCATTAATGATCCGCTCCCGCTAATGTGGGTATATCCCCACTGCGCAGCGGAGCGCTCCCGCGGGTACCAAACGGTCCCGGGGTGCTTTCGTGCAGAGGTGATCGGGGGAGGGTTCGGTACGGATCCTTTCTCCTCCCTTTATTTATTCCACTCGCCGAGCGCGGACATTCCGAGCCGGTGACAACCCTCTATGGAAGAGGAGCCCGATGACTGCGGAACAGCAGCTCGAAAGATCGGTTCTCGAAGGTAAAGAGCGAGATGAGCTCAGTGCCATCGCCCAGGCGATGTCGCTCAAGACGACAACCCGGACCAAGAAAGCCGACATCATCGACCGGATACTCGACGCCACGGGAGTGACAACCCACAACGAAAAGTCCTCTGACGAATCGGCCAACGGCGACGCCGCCAACGGAAACGGCAACGGCACCAAACCCGCCCGTCGTCCTCGTGCCACCGCCACCGCCCCGGCTGCATCAGGGGACGAGGCCGCAGGGACGCCCGGGGCCGCCCAAGATGCTCCGGCCACCTCTGCACGGTCTGAAGCTCCGGCCGGCGCGGCAGGCCCCACCGAGCCAGCCGTGTTCGTCGAACCACCCGAGCTCTCCGACACCGGCGGGAACAACGCGACGCACCAGAACGGGCAGGGTGCGGCGACGCACCAGCAGAACCGGAACCGACCCCATCAGGGACAGAACCAGAACAATCAGAACAATCGCAACAATCAGAACAGCCAGCCCCAAGGCGACGGTGGCGACGTCGGGAACCGGCGCGGCCGGCGCCGGCGCGGCCGGGAGCGCGGCGTCGGCGGCGAGCTGCAGGGCGGCGGCGGCCAAGAGCAGCCGTACTCCGGCGAGTTGGTCGAGGTCAAGGGCATGCTCGATCTGCGCGACGAGGGCTATGGGTTCTTGCGCTGCGGCGGCTACCTGCCATCGCCCAAGGACGTCTACATCTCCATCAGCCAGGCGCGGCGGTTCGCGTTGCGGAAGGGCGACTACGTCGAGGGAGCCTGCCGCCCGGCCTCCAACAACGAGAAGTACCCAGCGCTGCTGCGCATCGACACGGTGTCGGGTCTCGATCCCGAAGAGGCGCGCAATCGCCCCCGTTTCGAGGACCTCACGCCGCTCTTCCCCGACTCCCGGTTGCATCTCGAGATGGCGGAGGCCGGCGACAAGGACAACCTCACCGCTCGTATCGTCGACCTGCTCTCTCCCATCGGAAAGGGACAGCGCGGCCTGATCGTGTCGCCCCCCAAGGCAGGCAAGACCACCGTGATGAAGCAGATCGCCCATTCGATCGAGGCGAACAATCCCGACGTCCATCTCATGGTGCTCCTGGTCGACGAGCGACCTGAGGAAGTGACCGACATGCGGCGCTCCGTGCGCGGTGAGGTAATCGCTTCGACCTTCGACCGCCCGGCCGACGAGCACACCCAGGTGGCGGAACTGTCCCTCGAACGGGCGAAGCGCCTTGTCGAAGTCGGTCGTGACGTCGTCATCATCCTCGACGGGATCACCCGCCTCGCCCGGGCGTACAACCTGGCCGCCCCGGCCACCGGTCGGATCATGTCCGGCGGAGTGGACTCGGGCGCGCTGTACCCACCGAAGAAGTTCTTCGGTGCCGCCCGCAACATCGAAGAAGGCGGCTCGCTCACCATTTTGGCCTCGGCGCTGGTCGAGACCGGCTCGAAAATGGACGAGGTCATCTTCGAGGAGTTCAAGGGCACCGGCAACATGGAGCTGCGGCTCGACCGCCGGCTCTCCGAGCGCCGTCTGTACCCGGCCATCGACGTCAACGCCAGCTCGACCCGCCACGAAGAGCTGCTCTTCGAGCGGGGGCAGCTCCAGCAGGTCTGGAAGCTGCGGCGGGTGCTCAACGCGCTGGCCAACGACGGCAAGGAGGCAGCCGGCCTCGAGCTGCTCATGGACAAGATCCGCACCACGAACAGCAACGACGAATTCTTGGCTGAGATAGCCAAGGGACCCGCCACTTGATCTTCAGGCGGACGGGAGACGCCGGACTGCCCCTACACTGGACCGACCGCATCGACGCAGGAGACATCATGAAACCCGAGATCCACCCCCCATACCTAGAGGCCACCGTGAAGTGCTCGTGCGGCAACACCTACGTGACGCACTCCACCAAGTCCGATCTCCACGTCGAGCTGTGCAACGAGTGCCACCCCTTCTTCACCGGCAAGCAGAAG
>PKYA01000095.1:7699-8287 GCA_003133545.1 Acidimicrobiaceae bacterium
GTCGCGGCCCGTCCAGCCCGTTTCTTCCCTGCCCGCATCCATGCTCGACGAACGGATGGTCGCGCTCGAGTCGGAGTTCGAGGCGGTGGAAGCCGACCTGGCCGACCCGGACGTCCTGACGGACTCCGATCGCGTCCGTGATCTTTCTCGCCGCCACAAGGAGCTGGGCGAGATCGTGCGGGCGTGGCACGATTTGACAGGGGCGAGGGCCGATGTGATCGCCGCCCGTGAGATGCTGACCGAGGCATCCGGTGAGGAGCGTGAGCTCATGCGCCGGGAAGTGGACGAAGCCGAGGCGGCCGTGGCCGGGCTGGAGGAGAGGATCCAATCCCTCCTCCTGCCCAAGGACCCCAACCTGGGGCGCAATGTGATCATGGAGATCCGTGGTGCCGTCGGCGGCGACGAGGCCAACCTCTTCGCGCGAACCCTCTTCGACATGTACCAGCGCTTTGCGGCGCTGGAGAAGTGGAAGGTCGAGATCCTCTCCGAGGACGCGTCGGATCGGGACGGCATCAACGAGGCTGTCTTCATGATCAAGGGGCCCGACGCCTACATCCGCCTGGAGCACGAGGCCGGCACCCACCGCGT
>PKYA01000117.1:0-20414 GCA_003133545.1 Acidimicrobiaceae bacterium
TAGAAGGCGGCATCGCCGAAGGAGAAGATCCCGCCGTCGGCGGCCACGAGCCAGTAGCCGCGGCCGTCGGGGGTGGGGGCCATACCGACGATGGGCTGGTTCAGCCGGATGGCCCCGGTGGAGCCGTAGAAGCCGGCGTCGCCGTAGCTGAAAATCCCGCCGTCGGCGGCCACCAGCCAGTAGCCGCCGTCATCGGGGGTGGCCGCCATGCCGACGATCGGCTTGACCAGCGCGATGTTCCCGGCGGAGCCGAAGAACGGGGCGCCCCCGAAGGCGAAGACGCCGCCGTTGGAGGAGGCCAGCCAATACGCGGGCACCGTCCCGGAGGCCTGGGCCACGCGGTGCAATGTGGCGCTGGCGGCCCCCGCGTGGCTACCCGTAGGGGCCACGCCGACCCAGGCCAGCGCGCTCAGCGTGGCGCACGCGCCCAGAACGGCGCGCGCGAGTGGACGCGCGCGCGTGTCGTGGGCCGGCCGCCGGCGCAACGAGAGTTGGGGCAACGAGAGTCGGGGTAAGGAGAGTCGGCGTGACGAGAGTCGGGGCATCAATGGCGGAGGAATTCCGCGACCCGGAAGGCGAGGTCGAGCGACTGGCGGCCGTTCAGCCGGGGGTCGCAGGTCGTGGTGTAGCGAGCCGCCAGGTCGCCTTCGAAGATCTCCTCAGCCCCGCCCAGGCATTCCGTTACGTCGTCACCGGTGAGCTCGACGTGGACTCCACCGGGCCAGGTGCCGGCGTCGCGGTGTACCTCGAAGAAGGAGCGCAGCTCCGAGAGGATGTCATCGAAGCGGCGCGTCTTGCGGCCGCCCTCGCTGGTGAACGTGTTGCCGTGCATCGGATCGCAGGTCCACACGACCGGGTGACCGGCTGCCTCGACGGCGCGCAGGAGCGGCGGGAGGTGCTCACGGATGCGACCGGCGCCGAAGCGGGTGATCAGCGTCAGGCGGCCGGGGATCCGTTCGGGATTGAGCCGCTCGCACAGGGCGAGCACGTCGGCGGGTGTCGACGAGGGACCGACTTTGCAGCCCAACGGGTTGCGCACGCCGGAGAGGAACTCGACGTGGGCGCCGTCGATCTGGCGTGTGCGGTCACCCACCCAGAGCATGTGGGCCGAGCAGTCGAACCAGTCGCCCGTCAGCGAGTCCATCCGGGTCAGGCATTCCTCGTAGGGCAGGATCAGGGCTTCGTGGCTGGTCCAGAAGTCCACCTGGTGCAGACCGACTTCGGCCCCCAGGTCGATCCCGCAGGCTGCCATGAAGCGCAGGGCGCGGTCGATCTCCGACGCGATGCGCTCGTAACGCCGGCCCTCGGCCGACGAGGCTACGAACTGCTGGTTCCACAGGTGGACCTGGGACAGGTCGGCGAACCCCCCTTTCGTGAAGGCGCGCAGAAGGTTGAGCGTCGAGGCGGACTGTTGGTAGGCGGCCACGAGGCGCGCCGGGTCGGGACGTCGCGCCTCTTCGTCGAACGCCTCGTCGTTCACCATGTGGCCCCGGAATGAGTCGAGCTCAACGGTGCCGATGCGCTCGGTCGCCGTCGTGCGCGGCTTGGCGAACTGGCCGGCGATGCGGCCCACCTTGACGACGGGCACCCCGGCGGCGTAGGTCAGCGCCACCGCCATCTGCAAAATGATCTTCAACTTGTCGCGGATGGAGTCCGCCGAGAAGTCGGCGAACGACTCGGCACAGTCGCCCGCTTGCAACATGAAGGCGCGGCCGTTCGCCACATCGGACAGCTGGGAGGTCAGCCGCCGAGCCTCACCGGCGAAAACGAGCGGCGGCAGGGTGGAGAGTTGGGCCTCCGCCTTCTTGAGCGCCTCGTCGTCGGGCCACACCGGTTGTTGCGCGGCGGGGAACTGTCGCCACGACGCGGCGTTCCAAGAAGGGGTGCTCGTAGGGCTCGCCATCGCAACAGGTTAACGCCGTAGGATCGCAATTCGTGGCTGCCTTCCGATTTGCCCTGCAGGCCTCAGGCGCTGCATCCCCTGCTGCATGGAGGGCGCTGGCCCGGAAGACCGAGGATCTCGGGTTCTCCACCCTCTACATGCCCGACCACCTCGAAGACCAGTGGGCGCCCATGATCGCGCTCGCCGTGGCCGCGGAGGCGACGACCACGCTGCGGGTCGGGACGCTGGTCCTCGACAACGACTTCCGCCACCCCGTCGTCGTGGCCAAGGAGGCGGCCACCCTGGACGTCATCACCGGCGGTCGGTTCGAGCTGGGGATGGGCGCGGGATGGGCGCGCGCCGACTACGAGACGTCGGGCATCGTCATGGACCCACCCGCCGTCCGCATCGATCGGCTCGCCGAGAGTCTCGAGATCATGCGTGCACTGTGGAGCACCGGACGGGCCACCTTCTCGGGTGTCCACTACGACGTGCGCGACGCGGTCGGGACGCCGCCACCTGTCACGTCGGGTGGTCCCCCGTTGGTCATCGGTGGGGGGAGCCGCCACATCCTGTCCCTGGCCGGTCGCTACGCCGACATCGTCAGCATCGTGCCCAGCCTGTCCGCCGGCGTCATCGGCGCCGAGGTCGCCGCCGAATCCGTGCTCGAGAAGTACGTGGACCGGGTGGCCTGGGTCCGCGAGGCGGCCGGTGCGCGCGCCGACGCACTCGAGTTCCAGTGCTGGACGGCCGCGGTCCAGGTCGTGCCCAACGGCAAGGAGGTGATGGCGCAGCTGGCGCCCGTGTTCGGGCTCACCGCGGCCCAGTTGCGGGCGGCACCGATCGCCCTGATCGGGAGCGAAGGGGAGATTGTCGAGACGCTGCGCGCCCGGCGGGAGGAACTGGGTTTCAGCTATGTCGTCGTGCACGAGGCGGAGATGGACGCGTTGGGACCCGTGATCGCCGAACTTGCCGGCACCTGAGCCCCCGCCGCGATCCCAACGGATCGGCATATTCGGGGGGACCTTCGATCCCCCGCACGTCGGCCACGTGGCGGCCGGGCGCGCCGTGGGCGCGGCCCTGGACCTGGACCGGCTCCTGCTCGTGGTGGCCAACGACCCCTGGCAGAAGTCACCGACCCGCGCCATCACACCCGCCGAGGACCGCTTCGCCATGGCCGAGGCACTGGCCGCGGAGATCCCGGGAGCGGAGGCCAGCCGGATGGAGATCGACCGCGGCGGTCCGAGCTACACCGTGTTGACGGCCGAGGCGCTGCGTGCCGAGGCGGCCGGCGCCGGTTTACCCGCACCGGCGCTCTACCTGGTGGTGGGGGCGGACCTGGTCGCCGACCTGGGGACATGGGAGCGATCCGAGGACCTGAAGGCGCTGGTCACGCTGGCCGTGGTCTCCCGTCCGCCGCCATCCGCCGCCTCCGCGCCGGAACCGGCTGTCCCGCCCGGATGGAGGGTGGAGTGGGTGCGTGGGCCCAGGGTGGATGTATCCAGTTCGGCGGTGCGCGACGTGCTCGCACGGGGGGCAGCGATCGACGACCTGGTGCCTGCCGGGGTGGTCCGTTGCATTCGCCGCCGCAATCTGTACGCTGTCGGCAGATGAGCGCCCTGCCGGCCCGGAACACCGAGCTTTCCCCCGCACCCCCCGCGGTGCGCCCACCGGCGGCTGGTTCGCAGGGCCGGGCCGAGCGCCGGGCCGAGCAGGTCACGGCGCGCCGGTCCCGCCGTCGTTGGTCGGCGTTGTGCCTCGCGATCCTCGGGTGTGCCTTCGGATTGACAGTGGGGATCCTGGACGTGCTCCATTGAGCCCTGGGTTGGACGTGCACGTCCATCTGCCCCCCGCGGCGGCCACGGCGGCCGACGCGGCCGACGCCAAGCTCGGGCAGGACACGGTGGTGCTGGCCATGACGGAGCTCTTCGGGGTGGTGGATGCCTTCGTCATCACCAGCGCGCCGAATGGCCGCCACGTGCGGACGCTGGTCGAAGAGATCGAGCGCCGGGTGAAGGAGACGCACCAGCTCGCCCCGGTGCGCGTCGAGGGGCTCTCGGACGCCACCTGGGTCCTGATGGACTACGGCGATTTCATCGTCCACGTGTTCTTGGAAGAGACGCGGGCGTACTACGACCTCGAGCATCTGTGGTCGGGGGCTCCCCGCGTGCGGTGGAGGGAAGCAGTCCACAACGCCGGCTGATCGGGGCGCGCCCGTGACGCCGGAACGGCCTGGCGCTTACGCCGCAGTGGTGAGGAACTGCCACAGGTAGACCGGGCCCTGCACCTGCACGCCGCTGGCGATGGGCACGCTGGTCGGCGCTCCCTCGATCTCGAAGATGACGCCGGTCCCGGGCCTGCTCTGCAACACCACCGTGGCGACCACCTGGGCCACGGCGAGCTCGGTGTTGCCGCCGGTGATCCCTGCGAAGGCGCCGTTGAAGTTCACCGTGACCACCGAGCCCTTCGTCACCGCGGACAGTACCTGCACGTCGTTGGGGATGGCGGTGAAGAAACCCTCGTTCGAATCCGTCTGGCTCGGGCCGTCGAGCAACGCGGCGATCACCGCGGTGAGGGGGGCGGGGTTGAGGACGACCCGGTTCACGCCCACCAGCCCGTTGCCGGGCCCGAGCAGGTAGATCTTCACCGGCACCTCGGAAGAAGGGCGCGGCTGGGTCGTCGTGGTGCTCGGTGCGTTCGCGCTCTCGAGGCCGCGGGGGACGCGACTGGGTGGAACGATGCTCGGTCCCTGTTGGGTGGGGATGGCGCAGCCGGCGGCGAGCAGCCCACCGAGGAGCAGGGCGCCGAGGGAGCACCACCGGGCTACCACGTCGCCCCCTCGTCGTCGAGCACGGGCAGGGTGACAACGAAGCGCGCTCCTCCCGAGGAGGACGACTCGGCCCAGGCCCGGCCGTGCATCAGGCGGACGTGCTCGGACACGAGAGCCAGGCCCAGGCCCGTCCCGGTGCCGGTGCCCCGCCGGCCCGAGACCGATCCCCGGTAGAAGCGCTCGAAGACCTTGGAACGCTCCAGGGGGCTGATCCCGGGCCCGGCGTCCTCGACGGCGATCTCGACGGTCGTGATCGCGCCATTGTGGGCCCCCGCGCGCGCGGCGCCGGCGGGACGCCCGGGATCGCCGTCCGCCGCGGGTGCGCCGACCGTGATGACGGTGGCGCCGCCGCCGTAGTTCGCTGCGTTCTCCAGCAGGTTTGCCATCACCCGTTCGAATCGTCGCTTGTCCACGCCCACATGGAGCGCCTGCACCGCCGGCGCGATCTCGACGGGGGGCATGACAGCCCCGTCCCCCAGGCTCCGCACGCCGGCCTCCACGGCTCGTTGCACCAGCTCGCCCACGTTGACTTCCTCGAGGAACACGTCCACCGAGCCGGCATCGGCCCGGGACATCTCGAGGAGGTCACCCACCATGCGCTGGAACCGCCGCAGATCGTCGCCCAGCAGTTGCAGGGCCCGCTGTGCCCGCGGGGGAAGGTTCTCCCCCTCCGCCTCGAGCACCTCGAGAGAAGCCGAGAGCGTCGTGAGAGGTGAGCGCAGCTCGTGGCTCACGTCGGAGTTGAAGCGCGCTTCGCGCTCAATGCGCGCCTGGAGCTGGTCCACCATGGTGTTGAACGACGTGGTCAGGCCCTCGAGGTCGGGATCGGTTGTCTCCGGCGTGAGGCGGGTGTCGAGCTGCCCCCCGGCGATCGCCACGGCGGCCCGGGAGACGCCGGCCAAGGGGCGGAGCAGCCGGCGGCTGGCGAAGCGGCCGAGCGCGGCGCCGAGCAGCGTCGTGACCACGCCGGTGCCGATGAGGGTGACGCCGAGCACGCGCAGGGTGTGCCCGAGGTCGGAAAGCGAGAACACCTCGAAGTAGGCGGCGTCGACGGAAGGGATGGGCACCCCCACCACGATCTGCGGCTGCCCCTGGGCGCCCGCCACGTAGGTCTGCGTGGCCACCGACCCCTGCAGCACGTCCGCCCGCAATTTGGCGGGGATGGAGGACTCGCTGATGGAGAGCGACGACTGGTACACGTTCCGTCGGTGGATCAGGATCGAGTTGGAACCGGACCCGACATCGAGCGAGGCCAGGAGATTGGCGTACCCCTTGTCGCCCGACTCTAAGGAACTGCGGACGGCCAGCGCGTTGGCGAAGGCCTGGTTCTGTGCCGCCGACTCCCTCTCGGCCACCAAGAAGTGCCGGGTGGTGAAGTACGACAGGCCACCCATGCTGAAAGAGAGGAGCAGCGCCCCCAGGCCGAATATGGCGGTGATGCGGGCCCCGATGCCCACCTAGGGCACCAGCTTGTAGCCCATACCCCTCACGGTGAGAATGTGCTGAGGCTGCGCCGGATCGGCCTCGACCTTCGTGCGCAGGCGCCGGATGTGCACGTCGACCAACCGCCCATCGCCGAAGTAGTCGTACCCCCAGACCCGGTCGAGCAGCTGCTCGCGGCTCAGCACCTTGTTGGGACTGGCGGCCAGCTCGCAGAGCAGGCGGAACTCCGTCCGGGTGCAGTGCACCTCGCTCCCGTCGGCCTGGCGCAGCACGCCCTGCTCGGGCAGCAGCTGCAGGGCGCCGAACGACAGGGCGCCCGGGTCCTCCTCGGTGGGGCGGGCCCGGCGCAACAGGGCGCGGATGCGGGCCGCCAGCTCTTTGGCCACGAACGGCTTGGTCACGTAGTCGTCCGCACCGGCCTCGAGCCCGGCCACCACGTCGTGCGTATCGGCCCGGGCCGTCACGATGATGATGGGCACCGCGCTCTGGCGCCGCAGGGCCCGGCAGCACTCGAAGCCGTCCATGCCGGGCAGCATGATGTCGATCAGGGCGACGTCGGTCGGTGACTCGGCGAAGAGATCGAGCGCCTCCTCGCCGCTGGCCACGTCCCTGACGTCATAGCCCTCACCCTCGAGGGCCAGGCGCATCGACGAACGGATGCGTTCGTCGTCTTCGACGACCAGGATGCGCCCGCTCATGCAGACTCAGCTCAGCCAGATCTGTGTCGGCCAGATGGACCCGCCGATCATGCCGTAGGCCGGCGCACCGCTCGCTGTGGTGGGGTTGTTCCAGTTCTGCACCTTGAGCGTGCTCTCCACGGACCACACGGCGCGGTCGAGCCACAGGTACGGGAGGTCGATGGCCAGGCGCTGGTTGACCGTCTGGTACGCCTTGGCCCGCGTTGACACATCGGAGGTGGAGCGCCCGAGCTCGAGGGCGGCCTGGAGCGCGGGGTCGACGTTGCGCGCCATGTTGATGGCCAGAGAGGTCGTCAGGATCGTGCTGCTGCTCCAGAACTCATAGTTGAGATCAGGGTCCACCGCACCGAACTGGCGCCAGCCCAGCGCCTCGAACGAGCCGGCCAGGGCGTCGTTGATGAGGTCGTTCTGCTCGACGATGGTGTCCTTGACCACGAAGCCGACATTTTGGAGGGCCTGCTGCAAGTACTGCTGGGACCGCTCCGCCGAGGGCGCGTTGGTGGAGCCGAAGGTGAACGTGACCGGTTTGCCGGTGCTCTGCTGCACCTGCTTGATCAGCTTCTTGGCCTCGGTCGGGTTGTAGGAGGGGTACGCGGTGCTGGAGTAGTACGGCGATCCCGGGGTGAAGAGCCCGTTGCTCACCGGGAGGACGTTCTCGTCGATCTCCTTGGCGTACTGGGGGCGGTTGATGGCCATGGCCGCGGCCCGGCGCACCGTCGGGTTGTTGAACGGCGGCGCGGCGCAGTTCAACAGCACGCAGTTCATGTCCGGCTCTCCCACCACGTGTGAGCCGTCGTCGATGTAGGCGTAGCTCTTGTTGCCCCGGAACTGGGTGATGATCTGGGGGACGTCGGTGATCATGATGTCGATGGTCCCGGTCTTGAGCGCTTCGGCCCGCGCGTTCTCGTCGATGATCGGCTTGAAGGTGATCTCGTCGAGGTAGGGCAGGCCGGGCCGCCAGTAGTGGGGGTTGGCGGTCGCGGTGAAGTGGCTGTTTGGCACCCACTGCTTGAAGACGAAGGGCCCGGTGCCCACCGGTTGGTTGGTCCCCCCGCCCGCTGCCGCCAGCATGGAGGGGGCGCACAGATAGGCCGACTGCCCGCCGATGCCGCCCGCCAGGTAGAGCGGGTAGGAGACCCAGGGCGACTTCAAGTTCACGGCGACCGTCAGCGGCCCGGTTTGGGTGAAGGAGTCCACGATCGGGCCGAGCACGATGCCGAGGAGGAGGGACTTCTTCTGGGCCTCGAAGTTGGTGAGCATGGCGGCCCCGTTGCACGGGGTGCCGTCGTGGAAGACGACATTGGGCCGGAGCGTGATCGTCCAGGCCGTGTAGGTGGCGTTGGCGGTCACGGACTGGGCCAGGTAGGGCTCCCACGTCCCCGCTGCGTTGATGATGGTCAAGGGGTCGAAGACCGTGCGGGCGTACATGACCCCGACCTCGTCGAAGCGGGCGGTGGTGGGGTTGAAGCCCTGCTCCTCGGCATCGACGCCGAAGACCAGCGAGCCGCCGCGCTTGGGTTTGGCCTTGGATATCCCGTTGCGGCCCGGACCGTTGGTCGTGGCACCCGCCGGGCCACCGAAGGGCAGTCCCAGTGCGGAGGCGCCCGCGATCCCTGCCGCGGTTGCCGCACCCCCGATGAGAAGTGTCCGGCGATCGAATGGCGTTCCCATTGACCCTCCTTCATATCCATCTTGCATCACAAAATGGATTACCCCCAGTGGACCCCCTCTGGGTTGGTGGCGAGGTTAGTGCCCTGGTCCGCCTATCGCTGCCCGTTACCCTTGAAACGTGGACGCCACCGGGGATCTTGTTGCCGCTTGGGATGTGGCGCCCTATGAGGACTGGCTGCGCGGGCGCGCCGACGAGACCCGCCGGGCGTACGTCGGCGACCTGGTGGCGTTCGCACAGTGGATGAGCCGTTCGGGCGTGACCGGCCCCGCCGAGGTCGATCGCCTCCACCTCCGGCGCTACCTGGCCTCGCTGGGCACCAGGCGCCTCGCCCGGGCCACGATGGCGCGCAAGGCGGCCGCGCTGCGCTGCTACTTCGCCTGGTCCTTGCGCAGGGGCCGGATCCCGGCGGACCCGGCGCGCAGCCTGCGGGCACCGACCGGCAAGGGACGCCTTCCCCGCGTGCTCTCGGGCGCGGAGATCGCCGCGTTGTTGGACCATCGGGACGGCACCCCCCTCGAACAACGCGACCTGGCTGTGCTCGAGCTGCTCTACGCCGCCGGCCTCCGGGTGTCCGAGCTCTGCGGACTCGACCGCGCCGGATTCGACGGGCGCGCCCGCACGGTGACGGTGCTCGGCAAGGGGGGGAAGGAGCGGCGGGTGCCGATCCACGACCGGGCCGCCGACGCGCTCCGCGTATGGCTCGAGGGAGGTCGGGCAGCGATGGCCGGACCCCAAGAGGCGGTCTTCGTGAACCAGCGGGGCGGTCGCCTGGGGCCACGCGACGTCCGGCGGATCCTGGACCGCCGGGCTGTCTCGCCCACCCACCCCCACGCCATGCGGCACACCTTCGCCACCCATCTGCTCGACGGCGGCGCCGACCTGCGGGTCGTGCAGGAGTTGTTGGGACACGCCAGCCTGGCCACCACGCAGATCTACACCCACGTGAGCAAGGAGCGTCTGCGTGCCGTGTACGAGGGCACGCACCCGAGGGCCTGACCACCGAGGGCCCTGACCGGCTATCATGGCAAGGCCCACCGAGCGGTGGGCGGCACCATCGACCATCACGCACCTTGGCGCGATCCACGGTCGCCTCTCCATCTGAGAGGTGCTGCGCCCTGGGGAGCAACCGAACGGAGGAGTATTTTATGGCCGTCGTTTCCATGCGACAGCTGCTGGAGGCCGGGGTCCACTTCGGCCACCAGACACGCCGGTGGAACCCGAAGATGAAGCGCTTCATCCTGGGTGAGCGCAACGGGATCTATCTCATCGACCTGCGCAAGACCCTGACCGGGGTCGAGTCGGCCTACGCCTTTGTGCGCGACCTGGTCGCCGGCGGCGGCACCATCTTGTTCGTGGGGACCAAGAAGCAGACCCAGGGACCAGTGGCCGAGTATGCCGAGGCCTGCGGGATGCCCTTCGTCAACCAGCGCTGGCTCGGCGGCATGCTGACCAACTTCTCCACGGTGTCGGGCCGGGTGAAGCGCATGCAGGAGCTGCGCGCCATGCAGGCGGCCGGTGACTTCGACGGCATGCCCAAGCGCGAGGCCCTCCAGCACACACGCGAGCTGGAGAAGTTGAGCCGGAACCTCGGTGGGATCGCCAACTTGGACCGCTTGCCCAGCGCCATCTTCGTGATCGACACCAAGAAGGAGCACATCGCCGTCACGGAGGCCCGCAAGCTCGGCCTCCCCGTGGTGGCGGTCGTCGACACCAACTGCGACCCCGACGTCATCGACTACGTCATCCCCGGCAACGACGACGCCATCCGCTCGGGCTCGCTCATGTGCCGGGTGCTGGCCGACGCCGTGGTCGAGGGCCGCTTCATCGCCGAGCACCGGCGCAAGAACGCCCCGCCCGCCGAGGAGGTTGCCTCCGGCCCAACGCAGCGCGGACGGCGGGTGCCGGCGCCACCGGCGGCGCCGAGCGTCGATGCCCCGCCGACCGACAGCCCGGCGAGCGACAGCCCGCCGACCGACAGCCCGGCGAGCGACAGCCAGGCGACCGACAGCCCGGCGACCGACAGCCAGGAGGGCGACACACCGGCAGGCGCCGAGTTGGCCGAGGTGGCCACCGGCGCGGCGGAGGTCTGAGGGTGGCCACGTTCACTGCCAAGGACGTACAGGCACTGCGTCAGGCCACCGGTGCCGGCATGCTCGACGCGAAGAAGGCGCTCGAGGAGAGCGAGGGGGACATGGACGCGGCGGCCCAGTACCTGCGGGTGAACGGTTTGGCCGGCGCAGCCAAGCGCGAGGAGCGCGAGGCGTCCCAGGGCGCGGTGACAGCAGTGCGCAGCGGCAACGCCGCCGCCGTCGTCGAGTTGCGCTGTGAGACCGACTTTGTGGCCAAGGCCGACGAATTCGTCGCGCTGACCGATGAGCTGGGCGCGCTGGTGGCGGCCAAGGGCGAGGAGGCGGCCAGAGAGCTGGCCGAGGAGATCGACCGGCTTCGCGTCACGGTCAAAGAGAACATCTCCATCGGGCGGGTGCAGCGGCTCGTGGCCGAGGACGGGCAGGTGGTGGACACCTACCTGCACCAGCAGGCCGGCCGGGGGGTCAACGCCGTGGCGGTGATCGTCGATGGCGGGGACGAGGAGCTGGCCCACAACTTGGCCGTGCACATCGCCTTCACGAGGCCGGCCTACCTGCGTCGGGAGGATGTCCCCGCCGCGGACGTGGCGGCGGAGCGGGCGACCGTCGCCGAGATCAGCCGCAACGAGGGGAAGCCCGAGGCGGCGCTGGAAAAGATCGTCGAGGGCCGCCTGAACGGTTGGTTCAAAGAGCGCGTTCTGTTGGACCAGTCCTACGTGAGGGATGAGAAGCAGACGATCAGCGGCATGCTCGGATCGGCGCGGATCGTGGCCTTTGCGCAGGTCGTCATCGGCGCCTGAGGCTCACGGCGAAAGTGGGAGAACCGCGGCGGATCGTCCTCAAGATGTCGGGTGAAGCGTTGGCTTCGGCGGCGTCGGACGAGACGATCGACGCCGCCACCGTCGAGCGCATGGCCGGGGAGATGGCCATCGCCATGGACGGCGGTGTGCTCGAGTTGGCCGTCGTCGTCGGCGGGGGCAACATCTGGCGCGGCACGACCGGCGAGAGCGGTGGCATGGACCGCGCCACGTCGGACACCATGGGGATGCTCGGCACGGTGATCAACGCCCTGGCGCTCCAGGACGCCCTGGAGCAGCAGGGGCAGCCGACGCGGGTCCTGAGCGCGCTCTCGATGGCCGAGGTGGCCGAGCCCTACATCCGGCGGCGCGCCATCCGGCACCTCGAGAAGGGGCGCATCGTGGTCTTTGCCGCGGGAATGGGCAATCCTTTCTTCACCACCGATACCCCCGCGGCCCTGCGGGCGGCGGAAATCGGGGCGGAGCTGTTGTGCAAGGGCACCCACTCGGGGGTCGACGGGGTCTACTCGGCCGATCCCAAGCTGAATCCCGAGGCCACCCGCTACGACGAGATCTCCTTCATGGAGGTGATCAACCGTGACCTGAGGGTGATGGACCTCACGGCCATCACCTTTTGCAAGGACAACAACCTCCCCATCAGGGTTTTCAACCTGATGATCCCCGGGAACATCCCTCGTGCGCTCAGCGGCGAGCAGATCGGTACGCTGGTCCGCTAGTGGACGACGACCTGGCCGGCCTGGTTCTTGACGACACCAGGGACAAGATGCACAAGGCCGTCGACCACGTGCGCGCCGAGATGGGCAACGTGCGTACCGGCCGGGCTTCTTCGGCCCTGCTCGAACCACTCCTGGTCGACTATTACGGGACACCGACTGTCCTGCGCCAGCTCGCCGGCTTCAGCGTGCCCGACGCCATGCTGCTCGTCGTCACGCCCTACGACAAGGGGTCTCTGGGCGCCATCGAGAAGGCGATTTTGGGATCGGACCTCGGCATCAACCCCACCAACGACGGCAACGTGATCCGGCTGGCCTTCCCGCCCCTCACCGAGGAGCGGCGCAAGGATCTGGTCAAGGTGGTCCGCCACAAGGCCGAAGAGGCCAGGGTGGCCGTGCGCAACCTGCGCCGGGCCGGTCGCCACGATCTCGACGCATTGCAAAAGGACGGCTCTCTGTCGACCGACGAACTAGAACGGGTGGAGAGGGAACTGGAAAAGATCACCCACGAGCAGGTCGGCGTCATCGATAATTTGCTGGCGCAAAAAGAGCGAGAGCTCCTCCAGGTTTGAGGATGGCGTAGACCATGGCCGATTACAGAGACGGAACAGACGCAGACGCCCCCGAGAGCACCGTCGGCGACAACGGCATCGACGGGTCCGGCAACGCCGACAACGGCATCGACGAGGATCCGCCGAGCTACCGCTCGGGGCGCGTCCGCATCATCGGCGCCGAGCCCGCCGGCAATGCGATCCACGAAGTGACCGGTCCGGTGGTGGAGGACAACCCCGGCATGCCGCACTGGAACGATGCCCCGACCGGCCAGGTCCCCGCCGTTCTCGACCGGGGGAACGGCGAGGAGCAGCCGGTGGCACCGCCGAGCTGGCGCGAAGAGGAAACGGACTGGGCCGCCCATGAGGAGCTCTTCGAGCCCTCCATGCTCTCAGACGAGCTCCCCGCGGTGGGGTCCATGATGAACGACAACAACAACCTGATCGACGTCGAGCGCCAGCCCTGGCATTTCGACCCGGCGGATCTGCCGAGTGACGACGACACGTTGGTCATCGAGCGCGATCCCGCGCCCCAACCCGAGCCGATCCGCGTCCACTCGACCTCGTTCGCCACGTCGTCGACCACCACGTCGCTGCCCAGCGTGCGCGTGCCCTCCGTGGCGCCTTCGACCGACGAGAGCAGCACACCGCCGGTGCCGCCGCGACCCCGCGTGCGCGCCCCCCGCACGACCCGCCTGGCCGACGACGGGCTCCACGGCAACGACAGCGGCACGGCCGGGCGCAACATGCGGGTGGCCTGGGGTTCGGGGTTGGCATTGGGCGTCGCCTCGCTCGTCTGCGCGCACTTCGGCAGCGTCTCCTCCATGGTGATCATCTCGGCGGTGGTGCTCTTCGCCGCCGCCGAGGGGTTTGCCGCCTTCCGGCACGCGCAGTACCACCCGGCGACGCTGCTCGGGCTGGTGGCTGTCCTGTCCTTGATGATCGAGACCTACAACAAGGGCGTCGCCGCGCTGCCGCTGGTGTTGGTCATGTTGGTGGCGGCCACCTTCTTGTGGTTCTTGGCCGGGGTGGAGCCGGGGGCGGACCCGGTTCCCGGCATGGCCTCGACCATCTTCGTCGTGGGATGGGTCGGCGGGTTCGGGTCGTTCGCCGCGCTGCTGCTCAACCCCACGCTGTTCCCGCAACGGCACGGCGTGGCGTTCCTCCTCGCCGCGGTGATCGTCACGGCCGCTGCCGACATCGCCTCGCTCCTGGTGGGCTCCGCCTTCGGGCGCCATCCACTGGCCCGCTCGGTCAGCCCCAACAAGACCTGGGAGGGGTTCTTGGGCGGTGCGGTCGCTGCGGTGTTGGTGGCCGTCATCGTCGTGCATTTCATCCATCCGTGGACGATTGGCAAGGCGCTGGTCCTGGGGATCGTGATCGCCGTGGTGGCACCGCTCGGTGACCTGAGCCAGTCGATGATCAAGCGCCACCTCGGCGTGAAGGACATGGGTCGGCTCATGCCGGGGCACGGGGGCATCTTGGACCGGGTCGACGGGCTCCTCTTCGTCTTGCCCGCCACGTACTTCGTGGTCAAGGCCTTCCATCTCGGCTGAGCTGATGCGCTCCGTCAGCCTGTTGGGATCCACGGGCTCAATCGGCACCCAGGCCGTCGACGTCCTCCTGGGCGCCCCGGAGCGCTTCCGGGTTGTCGCGCTGGCAGCGCACCGCTCGACGGGCGTGCTCTTGGAGCAGGCGGCGGCGCTGCATCCCGAGATGGTCGTCATAGGCGACGAGCGCCTTTATCCCACCGTCCGCGACGGTGTCCCGCCGGGGACCGAGGTGCTGGTGGGCATCCCCGGCATGGTGGCCGCGGCGACCGCCGCCGATGTGGTGCTCAACGCCGTCGTCGGCTTCGCCGGGCTCCCGGTGACGATGGCCGCCCTCGAGGCCGGCAAGCGCCTGGCCCTGGCCAACAAGGAGTCACTCATCGCCGGTGCGCCGGTGGTGCAAAAGGCCCGGCGCACACCCGGTGCCGAGATCGTGCCGGTGGATTCCGAGCACTGCGCCGTCCACCAATGCCTGGCCGCCGTCGGCGAGCCCACGCAGGTGGCGCGCCTCTTGCTCACGGCGTCGGGGGGCCCCTTCCGGGGCTGGAGCATCGAGGAGCTCGGCTCCGTCACCGTCGCCGACGCTCTGGCCCATCCGACCTGGAGCATGGGCCCCAAGATCACCGTCGACTCGTCCACCCTGATGAACAAGGGGCTCGAGGTGATCGAGGCGCACGAGCTCTTCGGCATCTCCTATGACCGGATCGACATCGTCGTGCACCCGCAGTCGATCGTGCACTCCATGGTGGAGCTCCGTGACGGCTCGACGCTGGCCCAGCTGTCGGCACCTGACATGCGCCTTCCCATCGGGTACGCGCTGGGGTGGCCCGACCGTTCGCCCGTACCCTTCGGCGCGCTCGACTGGTCCAGCCCCACCGCGCTGACGTTCGAGCCGCCGGACCGTGCCGTGTTCCGCTGCATCGGCCTGGCCTATGCGGCCGGGCGGCACGGTGGCTCGGCCCCGGCGTGGCTGAGCGCCGCCAACGAGGTGGCGGTGGAGGCGTTCCTCGACGGGCGCATGGCCTGGAACGCCATCGCCGACGTGGTGGCCGAGACCATGGACCAGTGGCGCGATGAGCCCATTGAACAGGTGGAATCGGTGCTGGCCGCCGACGAGGAAGCCCGCGCCCGTGCCCGCGCCGTGGTGGCCCGCCGTACTGCTCCGGGGAGCGCGGAGGTAGCGTTACCGCTGGTATGACGCTGATCGCGAAGGATTCCGGCGCGGCGCCGCGTGCCGCCGCAGCTCCGGACGAGCGCGGAGCGTCGCGACCAGACCAGGATGCCAACGCGGGCCAGGTGGCGCGCCTTCTCATCGCCCTGGCCCTGATCACCGCCATCTTCGTGGTGGCCGGCCTCGGCGACGTCCTGCTCTTCATCGCCATCGTGATCGTGATCGTGATGCTGCACGAGTTGGGGCACTTCGCCACGGCCAAATGGTCCGGGATGAAGGTCACCGAGTATTTCGTCGGCTTTGGCCCCCGCCTGTGGTCGGTGCGCCGCGGTGAGACCGAGTACGGCGTCAAGGCCATCCCGGCCGGGGGCTACGTGCGCATCACCGGCTTCACCGTCTTAGAGGACGTGGCCACCGAAGACGAGCCCCGGGCCTACCGCCAGCAGCCGTTCTGGAAGCGGATCATCGTGGGCTCGGCCGGTTCGACCATGCATTTCATCATTGCCTTCGTCCTGGCTCTGATCAGCGTGTTCGCCTTCGGGGTGGCCACCGACAACGTGCACATCGACGCTTTGGAGCATTGGAGCGGCGTGGCCCAGACCCCGGCCCAGCTGGCCGGGCTCCGGGCTGGCGACACCATCGTCTCGGTGAACGGGCATCCCCTGTCCAACGTGAACACGGTGCACGACATCATCACGCGCTCGGTCGGCCATCCGGTCACCCTCGGCGTGGAGCGGGGCGGCCACCTGCGCAGTGTGGTGGTGACGCCCCGGGACGGGCGGGGGGTCAGGACGAGCGGCGGCCTCGAGCTGGCGCCGCAGAGCGACAAGAAGCCGCAGGGATTCATCGGGATCAACGAGGGCAACGCCACGGTGTCGGTGAACCCGCTGCGCGCCATCGGCGACGCGGGCACCGCGCTGGGGCAGGCCACCTCAGAGGAATTCTCGGCCCTGGTCCACGTGTTCTCCCCGAGCGGCATCAGTTCGCTCTACCACCAGGTCACCAATTCCCACGATGCCTCCGTGGCTGCGCAACACCCGGGCACCTCGGAGCGACCGGTCTCGCTGATAGGTGCCGGGAACATCGGCGTGCAGGCATTGCGCCAGGGGGTCCAGTCGTTGCTGGCGCTCCTCATCGTCATCAACATCGCGTTCGCCCTGCTGAACATGTTGCCGCTCATGCCCTTCGACGGCGGTCATGTCGTGGTGGCGGTCTACGAGTGGATACGGACCAAGAAGGGGCAGCCCTACTACCAGGCGGACATCACCAAGCTGTTCCCCTACCTCGCCCCCTTCCTGGCGTTCCTCGCGGTGTTCGCCATCTCGGTCATCTTCCTCGACATCGCCCATCCCCTCCACAACGTCTTCCCCTGATCGGAACCATGGATCTTTCCCCTTCCCTGCTCTCGCCCCGCCGGCCGACCCGTCGCATCACGCTCGGGGGTGTCCCGATCGGCGACGGTGCGCCCATCTCGGTCCAGTCCATGACGACGACCAAGACGGCGGACGTCGACGGGACGCTGGCGCAGATCTACGCGCTGGCCGCCGCCGGGGCTGACATCGTCCGCTGCACCTGCAACGAGGAGGCGGCCGCCGTGGGGCTGGCCCAAATTGTGCCGCGCTCTCCGGTCCCGATCGTGGCCGACATCCACTTCCACCACGAGATGGCGTTGGCCGCCCTCGAAGCCGGCGTGCAGGGGCTCCGCCTCAACCCGGGCAACTTGCGCAAGGAGACCGAAATCAAGCAAGTGGCCGCCGAGGCCCGTGACCGCGGCGTGCCCATCCGCATCGGGGTCAACGCTGGTTCGCTGCACCCGGCTCTCTACGAGAAGTACGGGGGGGCCACACCCGAGGCGCTCGTCGAATCGGCCCGCAACGAGCTGGCCTACTTCGAAGAGGTCGGCTTCTCCGACGTCAAGATCTCGGTCAAGGCTTCGTCGGTGGCGTTGATGATCGCCGCGTACCGGCTGGCCTCGGAGACCTTCGACCACCCGTTGCACCTGGGTGTCACCGAGGCCGGACCTCCCCCGGCCGGACTGGTGAAGGGGACGGCCGGCATCGCCACGCTGCTGGCCGAGGGGATCGGGGACACCATCCGGTTCTCGCTGACCGCCGATCCGGTCGAAGAGGCCCGGGCCGGCCGTCAACTGCTCGAGTCCCTGGGGCTGCGCGAGCGCAAGGGGCTCGATCTCATCGCATGCCCGTCCTGCGGGCGGGCGCAGGTGGACGTGATCGCCGTGGCCAAAGAGGCCCAGGAGGCGCTCGAGAAGCTGAACCTCCCGATACAGGTGGCCGTCATGGGCTGCGTGGTCAACGGGCCGGGTGAGGCGCGGGAGGCCGACATCGGCATCGCCGCCGGCAAGAAGAAGGGCCACCTGTTCATCCGCGGCAAGATCATCCGCGTCGTGCCCGAGGACGGGATGGTCCAGGCGCTGGTCGAAGAAGCCGAACGGTTGGTGGCCGAGGGGGTCGAGGCCCGTATCGCGGCTGCCGACGCCGGGGCGGAGGCGGAGGCGGAGGCGGATCGCCAGGAGCTCTTGGAATCGACCGGCGTCGACCCCAACCACACATCGGCGAAGATCGAGACCATTCACCGCCGCACCACCGAAGCCTGACCGCGCCGCACCCGCACCCGTTCCTGTTTCCCGGCGGCGGCCGGTCAAGTCGTTCCGTTGGATCCCGGTATCCTGCGCAGCCATGGCCAAGGGAGCGATCGTGTCCCGGGCCGAGGACTTCCCCCGCTGGTATCAAGAGGTGGTTGCCCGGGCCGAGATGGCGGACAACGGGCCGGTGCGCGGGACGATGGTCATCCGGCCGTGGGGTTACGGGATCTGGGAGCTGCTCCAGGCCGAGCTCGACCGGCGCATCAAGGAGGCGGGGGCCGAGAACGCCTACTTCCCCCTGTTCATCCCCGAGTCGTACCTGAGCCTGGAGGCCGAGCACGTGGAGGGCTTCAGCCCCGAGCTGGCGGTGGTGACCCACGGTGGCGGCAAGAAGCTCGAGGAGCCGGTGGTGGTGCGCCCCACCAGCGAGACGGTGATCAACAGTTTCTTCGCCAAGTGGATCCAGAGCCACCGCGACCTGCCGCTGCTCATCAACCAGTGGGCCAACGTGGTGCGCTGGGAGCTGCGGCCCCGCCTCTTCCTGCGCACGAGCGAATTCCTTTGGCAGGAGGGGCACACCGCCCATGCCACCGAGGCCGAGGCGCGGGCCTACGCATTGTTGATCCTGCGCGACGTCTACCTCTCCACCATGGTCGACGTGGCCGCTCTGCCCGTGCTCACCGGGCACAAGACGCCGCGCGAGCGCTTTGCCGGCGCCATCCGCACGTGGACCTGCGAGGGGTTGATGGGGGACGGCAAGGCGCTGCAGATGGGGACCAGCCACGAGCTGGGCCAGAATTTCTCCCGCGCGTTCGGGATCACGTTCTCCAACGCCGAGGGCGGGCTCGAGCACGTCTGGCAGACCTCATGGGGCGTGTCGACGCGCCTGATCGGCGCGCTGGTCATGGGCCATGGGGACGACTTCGGGCTCCGCCTGCCCCCGGCACTGGCGCCGACGCAGGTGGTGGTGCTGATGATCAAGGAGGAGCCAGAGGTGCGCGCCGCGGCGGAGGGTCTGGTCGCCGAGTTGCGCGCCGCCGGCCACCGGGTGCGCCTCGATGACCGCACCGAGACGAGCTTCGGGCGCCGAAGCGTGGACTGGGAACTCAAAGGTGTGCCGGTCCGGGTGGAAGTGGGCCCTCGCGACCTGGCCGAGGGCAACGTCACGCTGGTGACCCGGCACCTGCGCCACAAGCAGACGTTCGCACGGACAGCGGTGCGCCAAGAGGTGGACGGCATCATGGCCCGGGTCGGGCCCGAGCTGTTGGCGGAGGCCGCCGCGTTCCGCGCCGCGCACACGGTCGACGTGCGGACGCTGGAGGAGGCCGTCGAGGCGGGGGGAACCGGCTTGGCGCGGATCCGCCTGGGTGCACTGGGGGCGGACGGCGAGGACCGGCTGGCCGACAAGGCCCTGTCCGTTCGCTGCCTGCAGCGACCCGACGGGGGCCTGGCCGAGCCGGGCGATGACGACGCCGATCTGATCGCCGTGGTGGGCCGCTCCTACTGACCCGCGGGCCCCCGGCCCCGGGAGGACAACGGCGACCGCCTTGACGGCGAGGATTGCTATAATCCCTCGCGCTGTCCAGTTTGAGTATCAGTACCTCGTTGGAGCGTGGGCTGCGGCCCACGCTTTCGCTTTCCGGGGGCCCTTGCTGGAGGCAAAAGAAGGTGGTGGTGCCGGTCGAGAGGAGGTGACAGGGATGGCGAGGAGTACGAACGACCTGGTCGACGCGCTTTCACCCCTCCTGCGCGCCCGCGGTCTGGACCTGGTCGACGTGGAGCTCCACGGATCGGAGCTGACGGTGTTCGTCGATCGCGACGGCGGGGTGGACCTCTACACCCTCGGCGAGGCCACACGCGTGGTCTCGACTGCGCTCGACGAGATCGACCCCTTGCCGGGGCGCTACACCCTGGCCGTCTCGAGCCCGGGACTGGAGCGGCGCCTACGGACGCCGGCGCACTTCCTGCGTGCCGTCGGTGAGGCGGTCACGGTGCGGGTGCATGGCGGGACGGCCGACGTCCGTCGTGTCACCGGGAAGCTCGAGAGCGCGGACGACGGTGGATTCACCCTGGTCGGACCCGACCTGCCCGAGGGCACCCTTCACATCGCGTACGACGAAGTGGAGCGTGCCCGCACTGTTTTTGAGTGGGGTCCCCAGCCGAAGAGAGTGAGAGGGTGAACAGGTCATGAGCAAGACCAATTTCGAGTTCTTGGATGCGCTGGGGCAGATCGCCCGCGACAAGGGGATCTCCGTCGAGACGCTGCTCGACGCCCTGGCCAATGCCCTGGTGGCCGCCTACAAGCGGCGCCCTGACGCGGCCGAGGAAGCGGTCGTGACCATCGACCCCGACTCGGGCGAGATCCGCGTCTACGGCCAGGAGCTCGACGAGGACGGC
>PKYA01000117.1:20420-22171 GCA_003133545.1 Acidimicrobiaceae bacterium
GACCTGGGCAAGGTCGAGGCGCTGCTGCCCCAGGCCGAGCAGGTCTCCTACGAGCGCTACGAGCACGGCACCCGGCTCAAGGCCTACATCGTGGAGGTCCGCAAGACCAGCAAGGGACCGCAGATCGTCGTCAGCCGGACCCACCCGGGCCTGATCAAGCGCCTCTTCGAGCTCGAGGTGCCGGAGATCTCGTCCGGCGTGGTCGAGATCAAGGCGGCGGCGCGCGAGCCGGGCCACCGCACCAAGATCGCCGTGTGGTCGAACGATCCCAACGTGGACCCTGTCGGCGCCTGCGTGGGGGCGCGGGGCTCGCGGGTGCGCATGGTCACCAACGAGCTGCGGGGGGAGCGGGTCGATGTCGTGCCGTTCTCCGACGATCCGGTCGACCTGATTCAGAACGCGCTGGCCCCGGCCCGGGTGCGCGAGGTGCGCCTGGACGAAGAGACGGGGACGGCCACGGTCGTCGTGAGTGACTTCCAACTCTCGCTGGCGATCGGCAAGGAGGGGCAGAACGCCCGCCTGGCGGCACGCCTGACGGGCTGGCGCATCGACATCAAGAGCGAGACGCAGCTGGCCGAAGAAGAAGCAGGCTACGGCGACCAGGAATGGGCCGAGGGCGAGTGGGTCGAGGACGAGTCGGGCGAGATGGTCTGGAAGCCGGCCGAGGGCGGCGCGGCCATGTCGGCCGAAGAGTGGACCCACCAGGCCGATGTCGCCCCGAGTGCCGAGGAGGGCACGACCGGCGGGACCGCCAACGAGGCGACCGCGGCCACGGAGGCAACCGTGGTCACAGAGTCGGACGGGGCCACGGCGGCGACCGCGGTCACGGAGTCGGCCGGGGCCGCACCGGAGGCCGAGGCATAACGCCGATCCGGACCTGCGTCGGATGTCGCACGGCCCAGTCCGCCGACGCCATGATCCGGGTGGTGCGCCGGGCCGACGGTCGGCTCGACGTGGACCGCGCTGGCCCGGGGCGGGGCGCCTGGCTCTGTAGGGAGTCAGCGGCGTGCTTGGCCGAAGCGGCCCGCCGTCACGGCTTCGAGCGGGCGTTCCGCGCGCCCGTCAACGCCGCGGCGGTCGAACTGCTGGCGGCGAACCTGGAGCGGTCGTCGAAGCAGGCCGCACTCGATGTGCGAGGATAGGGGGCTGCGGGTCACCCCGGCGCCCCAACAGTACGAAGGACAAAGAGAACCACTTGCCGAAGAAGATACGCGTCTATGAGCTGGCCAAAGAGCTAGGCCTCAGTAACAAGGAAGGGCTTGACCTGGCCCTTTCCCTTGGCATTGGCGTCAAGAGCCACTCGTCCTCCATCGAGGACGCCCAAGCGGACCGCGTCCGGCGCAAGGCCGACGCCGACGGCCTGCGGCGCGTGGTGACACCCGAGGCCGCGCCGGAGCCCCCGGCGCCCGCCCCGGAGAAGAGGGCGGCCGGGAGGACCATCTCTTCGTCCTCGTCGTCGCCTCCGTCGTCGACGGCGGCGAGGTCTACCACCGGCGAGACCCGGGCGCCGCGTCTGGTCAGCAGCCGACCGGCGAGTGCACCGAGCGCACCGCCGGCGCCCAGTCCAGCCCCGCCGCGCATCGTGAGCCGTCCGGTCAGGCCCGACGCCCCGAGTGCACCGGCCGCGTCCCCGCCGCCCGCACCAACAAGGGCTCCGGCGGCGCCCAGCCCGGCACCCCCGACCCGACCCGACCATGCACCGGCCGCCGTCGCCGCGGCTCCGCCCGCAGCGAGCGCGCCCGCGCCTCCGG
>PKYA01000170.1 GCA_003133545.1 Acidimicrobiaceae bacterium
TTCCTACTGCATCGACAACCGTCTGACTGGCATCCATCGTCTTGAAGGTAGTGAGGACCTCCACCCCACTCCACCCGGCCCGTCCTCCGGAGTCGGGGCACGCCGGTGACCAAACTGCGTCATTCTTGCTTGAGTAGACAACTGTCGATCCGGATGGCACGGCCCCGGCAACAGGCGATAGTTCACGAAGGACGATCCCGCCGGGATCGCCGCCGAAGAGGTGAGCCCGCCAAGTCGAAGTCGTCAGTCCCACACCAAGGAGAAGCACTAACCCAACAACGACGCCAACCCGACCGGATGGCCGAGGGAGCCGTAGGGATCGCCTAGTTGGCGCAAGACGTACAGCACCGTCCCGGACGATGTCGTTCAACGAATCGACACTTGATGCACCACCAGCCACCAGAGCAGCCTATGACAGTCGACTTGGCTGAGCCTTGAAGAGGTGCTCCTGATCGCCGGTTTGGTACGGCACCCAAGGTGATGCCCTCGAGACGCGTGGGGCACCTTTCCTCCCTCACGGGTTGGCTCGTAGAATGGCCCTCGACAACCCTGAAGGAGCGCTGACGTGCGACCCATCTTCCATCTCTCGATTCCAGTGCGTGGTCTTCAGGAGGCAGTCGACTTCTACGCCCACGAGCTTGGAGCCGACATCGGTCGTAGAACTGAGGCGTTCGCGGATGCGCTGGTGTTCGGTGCCCAGATCACGCTGCAAAATGATCCTTCCAGTGTCACGGCTCACATGCCACGGACAAGGCACTTCGGGGCCACGCTTCGATGGGAAGAATGGGAGTCCGTCGGATCTCATTTCGCCGGAAGCCCGTTGGTGATGGAGCCGCCCACCATCTCCTACGAAGGTGAACCCTCCGAGCAGGGCAAAATGATGATCGTTGATCCAAGCGGCAACCTCATCGAGATCAAGGCATACCGTCATCCAGACAGAGTCCTGGGACCCCTGGCGGGGTGAGCTACCCGACAAGGGTGTCCCAGATCACCTGCGAGCGGGGCCACCCAGGGAAGCGACCTATCCAACGACATGGAACTCGATCCGGTAGAGGAGTGTTTCATCGTGGATGGGTCCAGCATGGGCGGCCCGCCGTCGGAGAGATTCGAGGTCTGCTTCGCCAGCCCGGTGGACGTCGGTGTTGTCGATGAAAGAAAACGGGACCAGTTCGACCGAGTCAACCTCGATTTGGCCGTCGCCCACGCGGTAGCGACCGCCAGGTTTCACCTTCGGCCGCCGCCACAGCCGGAACGTCACCGTTATGTCACCAGACAGCACGGGCGCACGCAGTTCTCGGCTGAACTCCACACACCGACCTTACGGCAGCCCATGGTTGATCCCGATCAGGATGCATCGATGGCGGGTGCCCCGTACCACCGTATTGCACTTATACGGGTGATCCACTTATACGGGTGATCCGCCAGTTCGGCTGACCGCCCGGGGAGAATTTCCCCGGGCGGAGGCTCGGACAAAAGGAGGATTGCCGTGGTCTGGTCTCCGCAGTTACTACGCGTCGCCCGTGAGGGTGGCGGCCATCGATATCAGCTCGGTCATGAGCTGGTCGACGCCTTCTTGGAGTTCGCATCCGGGAGAGCCCGGCCGAACACCGTGCGCGCCTATGCGCACGATCTGAAGGCGTTCTTCACCGTGGTCGCCAAAGACCCGGTCGAGGTAACGCCGGCGGACGTAATGGCCTTCGTTACCCAACAACAACAGCCACGGCCCGGTGCCGAGAACGTCATCCACTTCCCCGACGCCGGGACCGGGCTGTCACCGGCAACCGTCATGCGCCGACTGGCGGCGGTCTCTGCTTTCTATGGATATCTGTTGACTCGGGCCGACACGCCGGTGGCGGTGAACCCGGTGCCACGGGGCCTGCCCACCCGGCGCAGCCGCCGGGAGCTTCGGGGCGCACCCCTGGTGCGGGGAGTGCGCCGTCTTCCACGGATCCTCGACCCGGAGGAAGCAGCCGCCCTCCTTTCCGCACTGCGCACCCGACGGGACCGGGCCATCACCGAAGCCATGCTGCTCGGTGGTCTCCGCCGGTGCGAGGCGCTCGGGCTTCGGCTGGAGGACATTCGCCTCGGCGAGTGCCGGGTCTTCATCGCCGAGGGCAAAGGTGGCCACCAGCGCCTGGTGCCGATGTCGCCCACGTTCTTTGCCACCGTGGCCGACTATTTGGACTGCGAGCGACCCATCGACGCACCCGGTGACCGGCTCTTCGTTGTGCTGAAGGGACCCAACCGTGGGATGCCGCTCTCCACAGAAGGCCTCGACGAGGTCATGGCGGCGGCGAGGAAGCGGGCCGGGCTCGCACATGGCACCTGTCACGAACTCCGCCACACCTGCCTGACCAGACTGCGGGAGGCGGGCATGTCCCTCGAGGCCCTCCAGGCCCAAGCCGGACACCGCTCGATCGCCTCGACCCAGGTCTATCTGCACCTCGGGTCGGACTGGTTGGCTGCCGAGTACCGGGCCGCAGCCAATGCCGTCGAGTCCGACCTGGCGCTGGAGGCCCTGTCATGAGCGGCGCATCGATCTCCAAGCTGCCGACTCGCACCGTCTCATCACTGGAGCCGGCGTCCCGGTTGGAGGTGCGAAGCGCCAGTGTGACGTGGAGGTGGGAAGAGATCACCGCCCGAGCCGAACAGCTCGCCTCGACGATGAAGAACTACCTGGCCCAGCTGGCAATTTCGTCCCGTCCGGCCACCGTCGAGGCGGCAGACCTCGCCCTGCGGGTGTTCGCCGGTCACCTCATCGAGACCGACCCGGACTGCCTCTGTGTGGCCGACGTCTCACGCCACCACATTGAGTCGTTCAAGCTCGCCCTGGCCGCCCGGCCCGGCAAGTCCCCCGGACAGCCGGCGGCGGTCGCCACCATCTGCCTCAAGCTCGGGATGGTGCGCACCTTCTTCGAGCGGATCATCGAATGGGACTACGCCGACGCGCCCCGAAGGGTTTCCATCTTCGCCGGGGACTTCCCCAAACGGGACGAGCCCCTGCCCCGTTTTCTGGACGACCCCACCGCGGCCAAGTTCATGGCCGCCCTGGCCGAGGACCCCGACCGGCGCCGGCGCCTCATGGTCGAGCTGCTGGCCCGCACCGGCATGCGGGCGGGCGAACTCGGCGGGCTGCGCGACGATGCCGTGTTCCGTCTGAGCGGTGCCCACTGGCTGCGAATCCCGGTCGGGAAGCTCCACAACGACCGGAACGTCCCCCTCCACCCGGTCCTCATCGACCTCATCGCCGACTACCGGGCCCGGCGGGGTCCGAGTCCCTCGGGATTGCTGGTCGTTCGCAACGACGGCCGGCCCTTCGATCGTCGGACCGTCCACCGTTACGTGGCCGCGGTGGCCCGACGGGCCGGCACCGGACACGTCCATCCTCACCAGTTGCGTCACACCCTCGCCACCCAGTTGATCAACCGGGGCATGAGCCTGGAAGCCATCGCCGAGATGTTGGGTCATCGCTCACCGCGCATGACCCTCATCTACGCACGCATCTCGAACGATTCCGTCGCCGAGCAGTACTTCCGAGCGACCCAGGCGGTCGAGGTCGCGAGCGGTACTCCCATCGCCGACGAGGAGGCTCGCCTGCTGGCCCGAAGTCACCCTCGACTGTTGGCCAACGGACACTGCACACGACCCGCTCAGCTCGACTGCTCCTACCAGACCATCTGTGAGGGCTGCGGGTTCTTCGACACCGGACCGGAGTTCATTCCGATCCTCCGTCGCCAGAAGGACAGCGCGGTCGAACAAGCGGACTTCGAGAGGTCGCACATCTTCCAAGAGCTGATCGACGGCCTGACAACGGACAAGCCTCTCGGACGGAATGCTCAGGGCCAACTCCCACCGCCACGATGATCGGAGGTGAGCTGATGCTCAGATGGTCATTTCTCGCTCACGGACGCGCTGGACGGAACCTCCCATTCGTGGTTCCATGATCGAAGCCGAAGCCTGACGGATCACCCGTGTAACGGCAC
>PKYA01000164.1 GCA_003133545.1 Acidimicrobiaceae bacterium
CAGCCGATCGTCGGGATGATGGCCGGGCCGGGCGGCGCCGGCTACGTCCTCGTCGCTGCCGACGGGGGCACCTTCACGTTCGGCACGGCCCCCTTCTACGGGTCGCTGGGGGGGATACCGCTAAAGAACCCGATCGTCACCGCGGCGACGACGCCGGGCGACACCGGCTATTGGTTCAGTGACGACGCCGGGGAGGTGTCCGCATTCGGACAGGCCAGCTATTACGGCTCGGCCCCCGGCGGACTCACGGGGCCCATTGTGAGCATGGCGGCGGCCAGCGGGAGCGGCTCGTTCACGGGGGCGGCGTTCCCCTCGGGGTCCTACGGCTACGACGTCAGCCGGTTCAACATGAACTCCCCGGCCTGCACCAGCGGGCTCCCACCGGGCGTCCATGACATCAGCGTGGTGGAAGTCGACGGGGAATCGTCGGGCGCCCCGAACCCCTGCCTGGCCACCGAAGGGGACTGGGCCGGTGCCGGGCTCAACCTCTACACGTTCCTCACCAACACCGGCCTCTGCACCAGCACCCCCGGGATCAGCTCGACCACCCCCTCGCCCACCTCGAGCTGCTTCATGGTGGGTTACAACGCAGGGATACAGGCGTTCGAGGACGCGCAGACCGCCGGGCTGAACGCCGACGTCGAGTGGTGGCTCGATGTCGAGGGGGCGGGTCAGTACTGGACCTCTTCGACGGCCGCCAACGCCCAGACGGTCATGGGCGCGATCGCCGCCTTGCGCAACACCGAGGGCGTCACCGACGTGGGGGTCTACGCCAGCCCCGGCGTGTGGAACACCATCGTCGGGAATTTCCAGCCGGCCGTCCCCTATTGGATGGCCGATTGGCTGAACCCGCCGAGCGGTCCCTCGACGTGCGCCGCCGCGCCCGGCTGGCAGGCCCGGGAGCAACTGCCCACGGGCCCCGTGCAGATCGTCCAGTACGGCGACGACATCAACGGCGCCGACGGTGACTACGCCTGCTGATGGTCCGCCGTCTTCACTGATGGTCCGCCGTCTTCACGCCGTCGGCACCCCGCAGCTGTCGTTGAAGCGGATGAGCACCCAGCGGGACTCCGTCGGCACCCACTCCCACTCGGTGAGCGAGGCGTGCACGATGCGCACCCAGCCGCGGCGCGAGGCGGCGGGCGGAATGTCCAAGAAGGCGATGAGGGTGGACTCGATCACCCCGGCGTGCACGGCGGCCACCACCAGCTCACCGGGATGACGCTCGGCCAGGTCCCGCACCGCCCCCGCGGCGCGGGCCACGAAGCCCGACCAGCTCTCACCTCCCGGCGCGATCAGCAGAGACGGGTCGGCATCCCATTCGGGTATCCCGAAGCGGTCGACCACCTCCTGCCAACCCAGGCCGTCAGCCTCGCCGGGATGGAGCTCGCACAGGCAGCAGTCCTGCACGACCCCGCTGGAGCCGTCGCCCACGACCGGGCGCAACAGTTCGGCCGTCTCGACGGCGCGGGGCAGCACGGACGCGTACAGCCCACTCGCACCGGCCAGCTCATCGCTGGCGCCCAACCGGGCGGCCAGGGCGGCGACCTGGCGCCGGCCCAGATCGGTCAGGCCCGTGCACCCGCCGGCGCCGCCCACGATGCCCTCGACGTTGCAGCGCGCCTCGCCGTGGCGTACCAGCACGATCCGGGTGGCCCCGGGCACCGAGGGGAACACCCGCCGCACCCCGCTGGGCACGCCGAACGAGCGGCCGAGCGCGGCGGCGTCTTCGCCGTCCTCGTGCGTGTCGCTCACGCCAGGTTGCCGACGAAGTGCTCCAGCTGGCGGAGCGTCCGGCACTCGACCACGTCGTCGCAGTGCGCGGCGTACTCCCCCACGATGGAGTCACCCGACCCCCAGTAGTCGCGCGGCTCGGGGTTGAGCCAGAACACGTGGCGGGCCTTGCGCTGGAGGTCCTCGACGACCCACGACTGCGACGCGTGATAGTTGTTGCGCGCATCGCCCAGCAACAAGATGCTCGAGCGCGACGTCACCTCGTCGCCCCAGCGCCGGTGGAATTCGGTCAGGGCATGCCCGTAGTCCGAGTGCCCGTCGACCCAGATGACGTCGGCTTCCAGGTTGATGCGGGCCACCGCCTCGGCCGGATCGGCGACGCCCTCGAAGAAGCGGGTCACCTCGTCTATCCCGTCGACGAAGACGAAGCTGCGCACTTTGGAGAACTGCGAGCTGATGGCGTAGACCAGGTGCAGGGTGAAGCGGGCGAACGACGCCACGGATCCCGAAATGTCCGCGATGACGAAGATCTCCGGCTTGGCCGGGCGGGGGTGGCGGAAGCGGGGCTCGATGGGAACGCCGCCGGTCGAGAGCGAACGCCGCATGGTGGCCCGGAAGTCGAGCGGCCCTTTGCGGCCGTGACGGCGTTTGCGGGCCAGGCGCACGGCGAGCTTGCGCGACAACGGATGCAGGACGCGGTGCAGCACGGCCAGCTCGTCCCGGGTGGCGTGCATGACGTCGATGTCCTCGGGCAACGGCTTGCGCACCGAGCGGGCCAGCGCCTCGGCTCCACGGTCCTCGACCAGCCGGCGCCGGATCTCGGTCTCGACGGCGCGGCGGAACTTCTCGATCCGGGCCTTGTACTCATCGGCGGCCAGCCGCTCCTCCAAATCGGTCAACCCCGCGCCCACCGCGCCGGCGCGCGCCTGGTCCATCAGCTTCGCCAGCACGGCATCGAGATCGAGGTTCCGCAGTGTCCGGTAGAGGTAGTACGTCCCCCCGACCGGCCGACCCGGCTCCATGCCCGCGTAGCGATCCACCGCGCCACGCGCCACCACGTTCATCATGGCGGCGTCCGCCGAGAGTAGGGACTTGAAGAGCATCTCGGCCAGCTCCTCGGGGGTCATCCCTTCGCTCCCGCCTGCGCCGTTCGGCGACCGCCCCCGGCCCCGCGTCCCGCCCGTGCCCGCCGCGCCGTCGGCGTCCTGCCCGAGCTCGTCGTCCTCGGCATCGGCGCCCGCCTCGCCCGGACCACCGGTGCGCACGGCGAAGAACACCTCGAACGCCGTCTCGAAGGCACGCCAGTGCGTCGAGGACTTGACCAGCGTGGCCGCGAGGGCGTACTTGAGCGCCTCGCGGTCCTCGAGGGGGATGTGGTGCACGGCATCTGCCGCGTCGAGGTGCTCGGTCAGCGACACCGGCAAGCCGGCCCGGCGCAACTCGGTCACGAAGCCCGACAGCAGATCGAGCATCAGCTCACCGAGAGCAGTTCCTTGGCGGCCCGCTCGATGTCGACCTGGTACTTCAACAAGATATGCAAGGTATCCCTCGCCCCCGCGGCATCGATGGTCTCGGTGCCGAGGATGACCAGGGTGCGCGCCCAATCGAGGGTCTCGGAGACCGACGGGGCCTTGCGGAGCTCCAAGGTGCGCAAGGAGCGCACGATACGGGCCACCTGGTCCGCCAGCTCCTCGGTGATGCCCGGGACGCGTGCGCGCACGATGGCGCGCTCGCGGTCGAGATCGGGGTAGTCGATGTGCAGATAGAGGCAGCGGCGCTTGAGGGCCTCGGAGAGCTCGCGGGTGTTGTTCGAGGTCAAGAACACCATGGGTAGGCGCGTGGCCCGCACCGTCCCGAGCTCGGGTATCGACACCTGGTACTCGCTCAGGATCTCCAGCAACAGCGCTTCGGTCTCGAGCTCGACCCGGTCGACCTCGTCGATCAGCAGGACCACCGGATCGGTGGAGCGGATGGCTTCGAGCAGGGGGCGGGCGAGCAGGAACTCCTCGGAGAAGATGTCCTCTTCGAGCTCCTTCCAGGTCGGCCCGCGCCGTTCGCCGTCGCGGCCGCCGCTCTCGATCTCGCCGGGGCCTCCGGCCTGGATCCGCAGGAGCTGCTTGCGATAGTTCCATTCGTAGAGCGCCTTGGACTCATCGAGCCCCTCGTAACACTGCAGGCGGATGAGCCGGGCGCCGGCGAGCTCGGCCACCGACTTGGCCAGCTGCGTCTTCCCCGTGCCGGCCGGGCCCTCGACCAGGACCGGCTTCGACAGGCGATCGGCCAGGTACACGACGCCGCTGATGGACTCGTCGGCGAGGTAGCCCACGCCGCCCAGGCCTTGGCGCACGGCGTCGAGCGAGGCGAAGCGCGGCGGCCCGGCATCGGGCAGCCCGAGGCTGGCCGCCGTCCGTGCCCCGCGCGCGCCGCTGGAGCCGACGACACCGGGCGCGGCGCCGGTGGCGCCCGCGGCGCCGGGATCCGTACTCACCGGCGCACCTGCCCGTCGCCCCGCACAACCCATTTCACGCTGGTCAACTCCCGTACTCCCATCGGTCCTCGCGCATGCAGCTTCTGCGTGGAGATCCCCACTTCGGCCCCCAGGCCGAGCTCCTCACCGTCGACGAAGCGGGTCGAGGCGTTCACTAGCACGGCGGCGGCGTCGACTTCGGCCACGAACCGGTCCGCGGCCCGCACGTCGGTGGTGACGATCGCCTCGGAATGGCCCGAGCTGAAGCGGACGATGTGGGCGATCGCCCCGTCGAGGTCGTCCACCACCCCCACGGCGACGGTCGGGCCCAGGTATTCGGTGGCGAAGTCGCTCTCGTCGGCCAGGCCCACCCCGGGCAGGACGGCGCGGACCCGGGCGTCGCCGCGCAGCTCGACCCCGGCCGCCACCAGCGCCGCCTCCATGGCAGGGAGGAACTCCACCGCTACGCCGGCGTGGACCAGGATCGTCTCGGCCGCGTTACACACGCCGAAGCGGTGCGCCTTGGCGTTGACGACGATGTCCAGCGCCATGGCGAGGTCCGCCGCCGCATCGACGTAGACGTGGCAGTTGCCGTCACCGTCGAGCACGTAGGGGACCGTGGCGTGCTCCAGGAGAGAGGCGATCAGGGCGGGGCCGCCCCGGGGGATCAGGCAGTCGATGCGGCCGCGCAGGCGCATGAAGGCGACCGCCGTCTCGTGGGAGGTGTCCTCCACCAGCGCCACCGCATCCTCGGGCAGGCCGGCCTTCGCCGCGGCGCGCCGGAGGACGGAGACGATGGCCCGGTTCGAGGCCAGGGCCGAGTCCGAGCCGCGCAGGAAGGCGGCATTCCCGGCCTTGAGGCACAGCCCGGCGGCGTCGCTCGTCACGTTGGGGCGGTTCTCGTAAATGACCCCGACGACGCCCAGGGGCACCCGCAGGCGCGATACCCGCAACCCGTTGGGCCGCACCCAGCCGTCGACCACCTCGCCGACGGGATCGGCCAGCCCGGCCACGGTGCGCAGGCCGGCAGCCATGGCCGCGAGCCGCGCCTCGCTCAAGCGCAGACGATCCTGGACCGGAGCGGCCATGCCGGCGGACTCGGCCCGGGCGAGGTCGTCGCGGTTGGCCTCCAGCACCGCCGCCCACTCCTGCTCCAAGAGGTCCGCCGCCATGCGCAGGGCCTCGTCGCGCACGGGTCCGGGGGCGCGGGCCACCAGGCGGGAGGCTGCCTGGACGCGGCGCGCCAGCTGCTCCAATTCCGGTGTGCCCACCAGATCAGCGTACAAGCACCAGATCGTCACGGTGGACGACCAGGTGGGACATGTCCTCGGGCAGTTCGTCGGTGCGCCGGCCCATCCACTCCGACGCACGCTCCGCCCGCAGGCGGACCAGGCCCTTGGCGAAGACCTTGCCGTCGGGCCCGACGATCTCCACGGCGTCCTCAGGCCCGAACGCACCTTCGACGCCAACGACGCCGGCGGGCAGCAGGGAACGACCCCCTTCGGCCAGCGCATCCTGGGCTCCCCGGTCGACCACCAGGCGGCCCGAGGCCCCGAGCGCGAAGGCGATCCATAGCTTGCGCGCCGAGAGTCGCTGCGCCCGCGCCCGGAAGACCGTGCCCACGCCGGGCTCCCCGGCCACCGCCGCTGCCACCACCCCGGGCCGGGAGGCGTCGGCGATGATCGTCTCCACCCCCGACCAGGTGGCGATCTTGGCCGCGGCCACCTTGGAGGCCATGCCGCCGCTGCCGACCCCGCTGCCCGCCCCGCCGGCCATCTGTTCGAGATGGTGATCGATCTCCACCACTTCGTCGATGAGCGCCGCCTCGGCGAACTGGCGGGGATCGGCGGTCAGCAACCCGGGTGCGTCCGTGAGCAGCAGGAGCAGGTGGGCCCGGACCAGGTGCGCCACCAGCGCGGCCAGCCGGTCGTTGTCCCCGAAGCGGATCTCCTCGTCGGCCACGGCATCGTTCTCGTTGACCACCGGCACCACCCCTAGTTCCAAGAGGTGTCCCAGCGTGCCGCGGGCGTGCAGGTACTGCGTGCGGTGCACGAAGTCCAGCGGGGCCAGCAGCACCTGCCCGGCCAGGATCCCGTGCGGATCGAGGCCGTCCTGCCAGGTGCGCATGAGACGCTGCTGGCCGACGGCGGACACCGCCTGGAGCAGCGCCGGGTCGTCGGGCCGCTTCTCGCCCCGGCCCAGCGCCGTCCACCCGGCGGCGATGGCGCCCGAGCTCACGACGACGACGGCATGGCCGGCGGCGCGCAGGAGCGCGATCTCCCCACAGAGGCGAGCGACCGTGGCCGGGTTGACCGAGGACGAGCCCACCTTGACGACCACCGACCGGGGTGGTCGCGCCGGGCTCACGGCTCCCCCCAGGTGAAGGTCATGGTGCCCACGGTCACCTCGTCGCCGTCCCGCACACCGGCCCGCGCCAGGGCACGGTCGACACCCAGGCGACGGAGGCGACGGACGGCCTCGCTCAGGGCGCCGTCGTCGGTGAGGTCGGAGAAGGCCACGGCCCGCTCGGCCACCCGGCCCTCCACCCGCCAGGTTCCCGGGCTGACCCGCTGCACCGTGACACCCTCGGGTGCGGGCCGGTGGGTAACCACGGCGCTGGTGGCCGCGACCACGGCGGCGGCGCGCGCCTCGTGCACTACGGCCGCCAGCTTCTCCACCAGGACCTGCACGCCGGCGCCGGTCGCCGCCGAGAGGACGAGGTCACACGGCTCTTCCGCTGCCGTCCCGGGTGCGGGCGGGCCAGGTGCGGGCGTCCCCGGTGCGGGCGACAGGTCCTGCTTGCTCCCGACGACGAGGCGCGGCCGCTCCAAGAGCTCGGGCTGGTAGCTGCCCAGCTCACCGAGCAAGATGCGCAGCTGCTCGGCCGGGGCGTGCACGGCCAGCGGATCGAGGTCGAGGAGCACGACGACCACGCGGGCCCGCTCGATGTGGCGCAAGAAGCGGTGCCCGAGGCCCTTGCCCGCCGCGGCACCCTCGACGAGCCCCGGGATGTCGGCCATGACGAATTCGGTGCCGTCGCGCGTCCCGCCCACGCGCACCACGCCCAAGTGCGGCTCGAGTGTGGTGAACGGGTAGTCGGCGATCTTGGGCTTGGCCGCCGAGACCGTGGAGATGAGGGTGGACTTCCCCGCGTTGGGGAAGCCGACCAGGGCCACGTCGGCCATGAGCTTGAGCTCCATGTCGAGCCAGTGCTCCCCGCCCTTCTCCCCCTGCTCGGCAAAGGCGGGGGCCCGACGCCGGTTGGACAAGAAGCGCGCGTTGCCCCTCCCCCCCTGTCCCCCCTCGGCCACCAAGAAGCGGTCGCCGTCCTGGGCGAGGTCGCACATCACGGCACCCCCGGCGTCCCGCACCACGGTGCCGACGGGGACGGGGACGACGACGTCCTTGCCCCGGGCACCGTGCTTCTTCTGCCCTGACCCGTGGCCGCCGTCGGTGGCACGGCGGAACGGATGGTCGCGAAAGCCAAGGAGAGAGGACTGGTTGACCGAGGCGACGAGCCAGACATCGCCACCGTGGCCACCGTCCCCGCCGTCGGGGCCCCCCCGGTCGACATGGGCCTCGCGCCGCCACGACACCGCGCCGGCGCCCCCGTCGCCGGCGCGTGCGTGCAGTTGGGCCTGATCGACGAACGCCGCCATTATCTGTCCAGCTTAAAGGGCAAAAAGGCGGTGGGCCCGCTCCCCCACCTCCGCCCGCGCCCGCGCGCCGTCAATGTGCACGCAGTCGCCGCCGACCACCACGGGTGCGCCCCCGACCCACACATCGGTCACCAGGTAGCCGGCGCCCGCCCACACCAGGTGCCCCAACAGCTCGGCCTCGTTGAGCGCCGGCACGAAGCGGTCGTCGTCGGTGCGCAGGCGGATGAGGTCGGCCGGCCGGCCCGGCTCCAGGGCACCCACGGGGAGGCCCAGCGCCTCGCCGCCGCCCCGGGTGGCCAGGCGGAGCGCGGTGGCAGAGCTGACGATCTCCGGATCGGCCGCCGTGGCCCGGGCCAGCAACGCGGCCAGGCGCATCTCGTCCCACAGGTGGAGGTCGTCGTTGGACGCCGGCCCGTCGGTGCCGAGCCCGACCCGGATCCCGTGGGCCAGCAACGCGGCCAGCCGGGCGACGCCCGATCCCAACTTGCCGTTGCTGCCCGGGCAGTGGGCCACGGCGACCTCGTGGTCGGCCAGCAGGGCCATGTCGTCATCGTCGAGCCAGACACCATGGGCGGCCAGCACCCGGCCGTCGAGCACACCCAGCGAGGCGAGCAGCGCCGGCGCCCGCAGGCCGGAGCGCTCCTCGATCAGGTGCCCCTCGGCCTCGGTCTCGGCCAGGTGGATCTGGACCAGGGCGTCGCGCCGTTGCGCCTCCTGGGCCACGGCGGCCAGCCCTTCGGGCGGGAGGCTGTAGGCGGCATGGGGACCGAAACCGACGTGCAGGCGCCCTTGGCGCCCGTCCATCTCGTCGAAGACGCGACAGGCTTCGGCCAGGTGCGCGGTCCACGAGCCGGCCGGGTCGATGCCGGGGACGTCGAACACCCCCGGGGTGAGCACGCAGCGGATGCCCGATGCCAGTGCCGCCTCGGCCACGGCGCCGGGGTGCAGGTACTGCTCGCAGGTCGTGGTCACCCCGTTGCAGAGGAGCTCGTGGGCCCCGAGGGTCATCCCCCAGAAGACGTCGTCGTCACTCTGCAAGGCCTCCCTCGGCCAGACCGCCTCGGAGAGCCAGCGATCCAAGGGCAACCCGTCCCCGGCGCTGCGCACCAGGGTCATCGGCGAGTGGCCGTGGCAGTTGACCAGGCCGGGCATGAGCAACCCGCCGAGCGCGCGCACCTCGGTGTGCGCGCCGGGCGGGGTCAGGCGGGGATCGCCCACCCAGGTGATGCGCCCATCCTCCATCTCGACCGCCCCCGGGCACCACACGGTGTCGCCGGCATCGACGGTGAAGACGGCGTCGGCGACCAGCCGGAGGGTCACACCTGCCCGACGAAGAGGCGGTCGGTGAGCGCGATCGGGAGGTGCAGTGCCTCGTCGCGGCCCTCGATGGACACCGCCAGGTTGCCGTCGCCGTCGCGATCGCCGACCACGGCAACGACACCGGGGATGAAACCGCCCTCGCCGAGGATCGTCAGCGACCCCAGGTTGAGCTCCACCTCCTCGCTGATGCGTATGAGCCGGACACGCTCGCCGGGGTCGACCTCCGCCAGGCGGCGGGTGCGCACGGGCGCGGCCCGGGAGCCCGAGCCAGGGATGGGGTTCCCGTGCGGGCACGTGGCCGGATCACCGAGCAGCTCGACCAGGCGGGCCTCGACGTCGTCAGAGATCACGTGCTCCCACCGTCCGGCCTCACGGTGGACCTTGTGCCATTCCAGCCCGATCACGTCCACCAGCAGCCGTTCGGCCAGCCGGTGCTTGCGCACCACCTTCTCGGCCAGGGCCCGGCCGCTGTCGGTCAGATCGAGCCGGCGCCCGTGCCGGGAGACATAGCCGTCCTCAATCAACCGTTCCAGCATCTCGGAGACGGAGGGGGCGGCCCGCCCGAGCCGTTCGGCGATGCGCGCCTGAATGACGGGGACGCCCTCCTCAGCCAAGGAGAGCATGGTCTCGAGATACTCCTCTACCGGAGGGTGGTACTCCTGGGGTGAGTGGCCCTGCTCACTCGCCATGACAGTGGGCGTCCCCCCCGGCGACGGGCGGCACATCGAGCGCGGGATTGCGGTCGAAGAAACCGAAGGGAACCAAGCTGAACCCGGTGTACTCGACCGGCATGACGGGCCAGTCCTCGGGCCGGGGGATGTGGGTGACGCCGAATGAATGCCACAGCACGATGTCGGTGTCGACCACGCTGCGGTCCTGTGCCGTCCACTCCGGCAGGCCGGCGCCCCCGCTGTGCTGGTTGGGGTAGTCCCCGCCGGCACGGCGCTCGTCCTCCGCAAACGGCGTCACCCAAAGGTTGTGCGCCGCGAACGTCGCCCGCTGCCCCACCGTCGAGGACGGATCGGCCAACAGCGTGGGGGTGGATCCCGGCACGAGCTTGTAGGCCGTCGGTTCGCCCACCGCGTTGCGTGTGCCGCGGTTGACAACCTTCCACGAGCGGCTGCGCGTCGGGTCGACGGTGCGCCGGGCGGCCAGTTCCCTCTCCAACAACGTGCTCACCGGGGCGAAGGCATTACCCCACGGGTTGTCCGGGCCGAGCGGCGACCGCACCGCGTCCACTTCGAAGACGGCGTTGTCGGGGCCGTCGACCTCCATGTCGAGCCGGACGTTGAAGAGGTGCTGGTGGAATGGCGCCGCCAGGCCCGGGGCCACCATGCTGGCGTGCGCCTGGCCCACGCCGTCGGCCACGCCCATGGTCGACATGATGCCGGTCAGCTTCACCTCGAATTGCATGGTGCCGTCCTGGTAGAAGTACCAGTAGAAGCCGTACTCGTAATTGCCCACCGTGGCGATGGAGCTGACGACCAGCCGGCGCGAACGGCGCGTCTCGGTCCGACCCGATGTCATGTCCAGGTGCTTCCACAGAATCCCGTAATCCTCTTCGTGCAGGCAGACTGAGTTGGGCCGGGTGTGCGGCCGGCCGCGCTCGTCGGCGAACACGTCGTCGAAATAGGTGATCTCGCCGAGACAGTCGCAACCCAAGGTGAGCGAGTTGGCCATGCGCCCGAGCCCCCACTCACCGGCGTCGAAGGCGCTCTTCCACGAGTGCATCGGCCCCGGATCGCCATAGGGGACGACCATCTCGCTGACGGCGGCGCGGTAGACGAGTGGCCGCACGCGGCCCTTGTCCTCGTAGCCGACAGTGTGCAGGACCAGGCCCTCGATCGAGTCCATGCCGACCCGCAGCGACCACTTCTGCCAGTTGATCAGGTTCCCCTCGACCGTGAAGCTGGGACCCTCGGGCTGGCTGATGATCAGCGGCCGCAGGTCGGTGCGCAGCGGGCCGTTGAACTCCGGGTAGTAGCTGCCGCTCATGGGCGGGATGGGCACCACACCGAAGTCCATGACCTCGAGCACCGTGCCCCGGCCCATGTCGACGTACGCAAAGAGGCCCTCTATCGGACGGGCGTACCCGTTGTCGTCGGCCGCATCACGCAGGTAGGCCAGCGCCTTGGTGATCCGCCGGTTCTTCTCGTGGTCCGACCCGAAGGTGCCGGCCGGCCAGGGGTCGATCTGGACCAACGACTTGTCGACGATCCCCCGGCGGTCCAACGCGGCGTTCCACTCGGGGTTGGCGCGCAGCGCGTTGATGACGGCCATGGCCTCTTCGAACTGGAGGTTCGGCCGGACGTCCGCCACCTCGACCCAGCTGACCACCGTGCCCCTGGTCACGGACACCACCACTTCGGTGACCTCAGCTTCGGGGCACAGCAAGAGGACGAGGCGCAGGCAGCGGTCGACCGTCACCTTCTCGCCCCGGTCGTAGGCGCGCACGAGTGCCTTGGGGGGCTCGCGCAACCCGACGTAGGCGAAGCGGACGTCGTCAGGGGGGATCGTCAGCTGCCCGCTCTCGAACACGATCCGGCGGGCGGCCTTTATCTCGTCCCCAGTGAGTGGGGCCAGCGGGTGGCAGGCGGCAATTGTCATTATCGCGCGATGTTATGCCCAAGACGGCGACCAACCCCTAACCTGCCCCCTGTGACCGACGCGCCCGACAACGCAGTACGCACGGCCCGGGAGCTGGCACGCCGGACCGGTGTCGAGCATCACGACGTCCTCGTCATTCTGGGCACCGGGCTGGCCGGCGCCGCCGAGCGGCTCGGGGCCACCGGGCCCTCCATCCCCTTGGCCACCCTGCCGTTCTTCCCCCGCTACACGGCCACAGGGCATCACGCCCAGGGGTGGTCGGTGCCCATCGGCGCCAAGATGGTGCTCGTCTTCGCCGGGCGCTGCCACGCCTACGAGGGCCTCGAGCTCGAAGAGGTGGTCCACCCCCTGCGCACCGGCATCGCCGCCGGGTGCTCCACGGTGATCCTCACCGCCGCCGTGGGCGCGATCCGCCCGGACCTGGCCACCGGTTCGGTGCTGGCCGTCACCGATCATCTCAATCTGACCGCTCGCTCCCCGCTGCAGGGTCCCCAGTTCGTCGACATGGTCGACGCCTACTCGCCCGCGCTGCGCGCGTTGGCGCTCTCGACCACCGGCGTCGCGCCCCTCGCCACCGGCACGTACGCCCAGGTTCCGGGCCCCCAATTCGAGACCCCGGCCGAGGTCCGCATGCTGGCGGCGCTGGGGGCGGACGTGGTGGGCATGTCCATGGCGTTCGAGACCATTGCGGCCCGTCACGCCGGCGCAGAGGTGCTCGGCTTGGCCGTCGTCACCAACGAGGCGGCCGGTGCCATCGCCGACATCAGCGAGGCCAGCGCCGGCGCGGTGCCGACCGTGGCCGAGATCATCCGGCACGTCGTAGTCTCATTGCCATGACCATCGCTCCCACCGGCTTGGATCACGTAGCCCTCAACGTCCCCGACGTCCCCGCCGCGGTCACCTTCTACACGGAGGTGCTCGGGTTGGTGCAGAACCACGAGCGGCCGGACTTCGGGTTCGCCGGGGCCTGGCTCGACGCGGGAGGCCAACAGGTCCACCTCATTGAACTGCCGGCACCGCCCAACATGGGCCAGCACTTCGCCTTGCTCTACGACGACCTCGAGTCGGTCGTCACGGCCCTGCGGGCGCAGGGGCTCGAGGTGTCCAACCCCATGCCGAGCGGGCCCAACCGGCACCAGGCGTTCACCATGGACCCGTGGGGCAATGCCATAGAGCTGCACCAGCACCCGCGCTGAACGCCGGCGCCGGCCCGGGCGGCGCGAGGCCGGGTGGCGCTATCCCGTCCGGACGTCGACGTGCTTGCGGCCGCGGCGCTCGCCGAACTTGACCACGCCGTCCGCAGTGGCGAAGAGGGTGTCGTCCCCACCCCGGCCCACGTTCTGGCCCGGGTAGAACTTCGTGCCCCGCTGGCGCACGATGATGGAGCCGGCGGTCACGGTCGTACCGTCGAACTCCTTGACCCCGAGGCGCTGGGCGTTCGAATCGCGCCCGTTGCGGGTGGAACCCCCACCTTTGGTCTTCGACATGATGAACTCCCTCGAGTGGTGCCGTCAGACGGCGGCGGTGATGGCGACGATCTCCAGCGTGGCGTAGTGCTGGCGATGGCCCCACCGGCGACGCTGGTTGGTCTTGTTCTTATACGTCATGGCGTTGATCTTCGGGCCCTTCTCCTCGCCCACCACCCTGGCCGTGACGGTTGCGCCGGCCAGCTGGTCGGGGGTGGCCAGCACCGTGGTGCCATCCACCACGAGGACGGGCTGCAACGAGACTTCGGTGCCCACGGGCTCGCCCAGCAGTTCGACGCGGAGCCGCTGGCCCTCGGCCACACGCTCCTGCTTCCCACCGGACTTGATGACTGCGTACATGAGGGGGAGACTCTAGCGCAGAACCGAGTCGTCCAAGGTCACGCCCCGGCCGGCACAGACGGCGCACTCGGTCGAGAGTGTCTCGAGGAGACCCTCCGAGATGCGCTTGCGGGTCATCTCGACCAGTCCGAGCTCGGAGATGTCGAAGACCTGTGTGCGGGTCTTGTCCCGAGCCAGGGCGTTGCGCAGCGCGGCCGCCACCTTCTCCCGGTTTTCCCGGATCTCCATGTCGATGAAGTCGATGACGATGATGCCCCCGATGTCGCGCAGCCGGAGCTGGCGGGCCACCTCCTCGGCTGCCTCGAGATTGTTGCGATAGACCGTCTCCTCGAGGTTCGTCTTGCCGACGTTCTTCCCGGTGTTGACGTCGATCACGGTCAGCGCCTCGGTCCGCTCAATGATGAGCGATCCGCCCGAGGGGAGCCAGACCTTGCGGTCGAGTGCCTTGTGCAGCTGCTCGTGCACGTGGTAGCGCTCGAAGATGGGCAGGCCCTCCTCGACCGGGTCGTAGTACTCCACCCGGTCCGAGAGCTCCGGGCTCACGGCCCGGACGTAGTCGCGCACCTGCTCGAAGAGCGCCCGGTCGTCGATCACGACGCCGCGGTACTCGGCGTTGAGCTCCTCACGCAAGATGCGCACGGACAGCTCCGGCTCCCGGTAGAGCAGGCCGGGGGCATCGGACTTCTTCGCCGCCGCCTCGATGGCGTTCCACTGCTCGAGCAGCGACTCGATGTCCCGTTGCAGCTCGTCGGCCGACACGCCCTCGGCCGCGGTCCGCACGATCATGCCGTGCCCGGCCGGCTTGACCTCGTCGATGATGCGGCGCAGGCGCCGGCGCTCGTTGTCGCCGAGGCGCTTCGAGATGCCGAAGGCACTGCTGTTGGGCACCAGGACGGCAAACCGGCCGGGGAGCGACACCTCCTGGGTCAGCCGGGCGCCCTTGGCCCCGATGGGGTTCTTGGTCACTTGGCACAGGATCGTCTGGCCCGCCTTCAAGACGTCTTCGATCCGAGGCTGCGCCGCCGAGCCGCCACCCGCGCCGCCCTCGATGTCGTCCCGGTCGTAGCGGACGTCGCCGCGGTACAAGACGGCGTTCTTGGGGATGCCGATGTCGACGAAGGCGGCCTCCATCCCCGGCAGGACGTTCTGGACCCGTCCCCGGTAGACGTTGCCGTCGATCTGGTTGGTGTCGTCGGCGGCCCGGGAGACGTAGTGCTCGACGAGCGAGCGCCCTTCCAGCATGGCGATCTGGGTCATGGCCGGCTGCACGTGCACGCAGACCAGGTAGCGACCCACCTGCTTGCTCTTGCGGTCACGCGCCGGCCGACGTCGGCTGCGCCCGCGCTTCCCATTGGCGGCGACGTCGTCGTCCCCCAACTCCTCCGCGTCTTCGATCGGCGCCACGACGAGCGGTCGGACCGCCGGAGGCACGGCGGGGATGGCCGGCACCGTGGGCACCACGGGCGCAACGGTGGCCACGGGCGCCGGCCGCGCCGGCCTCGTGTCCCCGATCTGTGGTTTTCCTGGTGGTCGCTGCTGGGATGCCGGCGGTGCCACGGGTGGGCTAGTGCCCCCCGGGACCTCCGGCATCGAACCCTCTTGGGCCTGGCTGATCTCCGGCTCGGACATGAGGGAGAGCCCTCCTTGCGTCGTTCATGAGGCACGCCCGGCGGCGTGTACCGCGACGGGGCCGGTCACGAGTCCGCGCACCGAAAGCGGCTCGAACCGTGCGCCGTCGCGCTCGATCCATTGATGCGTTCTACAAGCCCGCGCCAGCNNTCGGATATTCCCCCTGCGTCGACCCTGCATCGTGGGTCACGGCAAGCGCCAAGATAGCTGGCCGGATGTCGTCTTCGGTCTGACGACCCTTCCGCTCCCGTTGGATGGTGAGGCTCGGAGCGGCGAGCACCCGCTCAACCCGCTCCTTCAATTCCTCACCGACCACGCCGAGCACCTCCAACTCCCAAGTGCACGATGCTACCTCTTGCTGCAGTGAACCCTCACCCATGCCAATGGGCGCCGCGGCCTGCACCGCCACCCCGTCGGGCAGGAGCGAGGTCAGCAATGCCGGGAGGTCGCTGACGGGGACCCCGTCGCTGCGGGCCTCGTCGAGGCGGGCATCGAGGTACTCGCCGCGGGACTCACAGCCGGTCGGGAGCGCCAGCCCGAAGCTCAGCAGGGGGTGGGGTGAGAAGCCCTGGGAGAGCGCCACGGGCACCCTGCTCCTGCGCAATGCCCGTTCCCACATCCGGGCCACGTCGCGATGGCTGGTGAAACGGATCTTTCCCGTTTTGGAGAACCGGAAGCGGACCCGGCGCGGCTCGTCCATTCACTCCGCCCCGGCGCCCGCGCGCACGCCGCTGAGCAGGCGCACCGGAATCCGGTCGCCCACGGCCAGGTCCTGTCCCGTGCCCTGGCTCCCGCCGGCGGGCGGGACCGCCGAGGCCACTACATGCTCGAGACCGAACCCGGTGCAGGCGCCGCAGTCGTAGCACGGCGTCCACCGGCAGTCCTCGACCACGGCCCCGGCGAGGGCGTCCTGCCAGTCGTCCCACAGAAAGTCGCGGTGCAGGCCGGCTGAGATGTGGTCCCAGGGCAGGGCCTCGTCCCCGGCACGGGTGCGGTGGACCACCTCGGCCAGGCTCAGCCCCTCGGCCGCGAGCGCGTCCTCCCACAGGGAAAGGTCGAAGCGCTCGGACCACTCCTGGAACGTGCCCCCGGCCCGCCACACCCGCTCGATGACGGCGCCGATGCGGCGGTCGCCCCGGCTCGCCACCCCTTCGGCGGCGGACGCGGCGGGCTCGTGCCAGCGGATGGTGAGCCCCTTGGTGGCCCGGGCCTCCGCGCGCAGCAGGGCGACCTTGCGCGCCAGCACGTCCACCGTGTCCTGGCCGAACCATTGGAAGGGGGTGTGCGGCTTTGGCACGAACCCACCTACCGAGGCCACCACGGTGGCCGAGCGGGTGTGCCGGCGGCCGATCTCCACGCAGTGCCGGCCGAGCTCGGCGATGCCGATCACGTCCTCGTCCCTCTCCGTGGGCAGCCCGATCAAGAAGTAGAGCTTGACCCGGCGCCAGCCCTGGCTGAAGGCGGCGTCGACGGCGCTGTAAAGGTCCTCCTCGGTGATGAGCTTGTTGATCACCTGGCGCATGCGCCAGGTCCCACCCTCGGGGGCAAAGGTGAGGCCGGTCCGGCGCACCTTTTGGATCTCGGCCGCCGTACCCACGGTGAACGCGTCCACCCGCAGTGACGGGAGGCTGACCGACACCCGCCCCTCGTGCGCCGGATCGTCGATGATGGCGCGCACGGTGTCCTCGATACCCGAGAAGTCGGCGGTCGAGAGCGAGGTGAGCGTGACCTCGTCGTGGCCGCTCCAGGCCAGACCTTGGTGCACCATCTGCTGCACCTGGGCGGCCGGGCGCTCGCGGACGGGCCGGGTGATCATGCCGGCCTGACAGAAGCGACACCCGCGCGTGCAGCCGCGGAAGACCTCGACGTTCAGTCGGTCGTGGACGACCTCGGTCAGGGGCACCAGGGGCCGGGACGGGTAGGGCCAGTCGGCCAGATCGGCGACCGTGCGCTTGGCCACCTCGGCCGGCACCCCCGGCGCCAGCGGCACGGTGGCGACCAGGCGCCCCTCGCGGTAGGTCGAGGTGTAGAGGGCCGGCACATACACCCCCTCGATCCGGGCCAGCGCCAGGCGCAGGTCCTGGCGGTCGCGAGCGCCGGCCGGCGCAGCGAGCCAGGTGGCGAGTGCCCCGTTGATCTCCCCCACGACCTCCTCGCCGTCGCCCAGGGCGAAGGCGTCGACGAAGTCCGCCAGCGGCTCGGGGTTGAAGGTGCAGTGCCCCCCGGCGAAGACCCAAGGATCCTCGGGCTGTCGCTCCGCCGCGTGCAGCGGCACGCCGGCCAGATCGAGCAGGTTGAGGACGTTGGTGTAGACAAGCTCGGCCGAGAGGTTGAAGGCCAGGACGTCGAAAGCCCGGGCCGGCAAGTGCTGCTCCACGCTGAAGAGCGGCACCCCGGCAGCCCGCATGGCCGCCTCCATGTCCACCCAGGGCGCATAGGCGCGCTCGGCTACGGCGTCGGAACGCTCGTTGAGGATCTCGTAAAGGATCTGCAGCCCCTGGTTGGGCAGGCCGATCTCGTAGGTGTCGGGGTAGAGCAACAGCCAGGCCACCTTGCCCGGGCCGTGTTCGGGGTACTGCGCCCCCTGTTCACCCCCGATGTAGCGGGCCGGCTTGGAGACGCCTGGCAGCAGGCGCTCGATCCGTGGCCACAGCGACTCCATCGTCCAACCCTACGGGACTGCTACCCCCCTGTCGGCGAGGGCGCCGTCGTGGAGGTGGTCGAGGCGGACGTGGTGGAGGTGGAGGTCGAGTTCCGGGCGGACCCCGTGGTGGTCGTGGTGGTGCTCGGCGGTGTCCCCGCCGGCGGGATGGTCGAAGGCGGCGTGGCCGAGGGTTGGCGGGAGGCGGTGGGGAGTTGCACCGGCTGGATCGGATTGGCGTAGAGATAGTTGTAGATCTGGGCCACGGCCGGCGCGGCGGCCTGGGCTCCGTAGCCGCCGTGGTCGATGACCACCACCACCACGTACTCCGGATCGGTGGGGGCGTGATTGACGGGCCCGAAGCCCACGAACCACGAGTTGGGCTCCTTGTTCGGCCCGACGTCGGCCGTGCCCGTCTTGCCGGCGATGACGTAGCTGGCCATGGGGAACTTGGCGTACTGCGAGAAGGCCAGGTAGGCCGTGCCGGCCTTTTCGTTGACGACGCCCTCGAAGCCGGCCAGCATGGGCTGGTACGTCGAGGGCGGCAGGCTCACCGTGCCCGTGGGCTTGGGCGCGAATTGCTTGACCAGCTTGCCCGACGGGCTGACGATGGCCGCGGCCACCTCGGGCTGGTAGCGCGTCCCCCCGTTGGCGAACGTGGCATAGGCGACCGCCTGTTGAATCGGGGTGACGAGCGTCTCACCCTGCCCGAACGCCGTCTCGATGTTGTCCCCGACCAAGTAACTCGGGTAGGGGAAGGCGCCGGCATTCTCCTTGTGCTGGGTGGCGCGCAGCGTGGCGCTGTCGACCTGTCCGGCATCCTCCCCCGGCAGGTCGATGCCCGTCGGGCTGCCGAGGCCGTACTCGCCGGCGGTCTTCTGAATGCCGTCGGGTTCGGGGGAGTAGTAGAACTGGTCACCGAGGCTGTAGAAGTAGAAGTCGTCGGACTTGGTCAGTGCCTCCGTCAGGTCGACCTCGCCGGCATCGGAGGCCTCGTCGTCCGTGTAGGTGCAGCCTTCCGTGCACTTCTGGGGCACGTGGTAGACGCCGGTGTCGTCCACGTACCTGCCGGCGCTGATGAGGCCGTCGTCGAGCGCGGCGGTGGCGGTGCTCAGCTTGAAGGTGGAGCCCGGCGTGTACTCGCCGTCGATGGCGTAGTTGATGAGCGGGCAACCGGTGGTGACCGACGGCGTGTTGGGGCAGTTGGATGAGAGCGCGTCGTAGTTGGTCTGGGAGATGCCGCCCACCCACTCGGCCACGTTGTAGGTCGGAGACGAGGCCATGGCCAGCACGGCGCCGGTCTGCGCGTTGATCACCACGGCGGCGCCGTCGTTGGCCGTGGGGTACTTGCCCGTCGTGGCATCGACCGTGTGCCGGTCGTTCGTGATGGTCTGCTGCAGGACGTTCTGCACGTACTCCTGGAGCCCGAGGTCGATGTTGGTGACCACGGTGTCGCCCTGGACCGGGTTCGTCCTGCTGAGGGTGCCGACCACTTGGCCCTGGGCATTAACGGAGAGCGCGTCCTGGCCCGCAGTTCCGCGCAAGTACTGCTCGTACTCGTTCTCCAGCCCGTTCTGCCCGTATTGGCTGGCCTGGGAGTAGCCGCCGTGCGGGTTGTCCTTGAGCTCGATGGACGAGATGGGACTGACGTAGCCGAGGACCGGCGTGGCCACGAAGACAGAGGCAGTGTTCTGCGGGTAGGCGCGGTCGGTCACCTGCTGCACGGTGACCCCGGGGTACTCGGATTGGTGCGCCTCGAGGTACTCGACGGTGTCCATCGGGGCATCGCTGAGCACCGGGACGGGTTCGTACTGGCTGTACTGCGAATTGCCGATGGCCTGCTCTACCTGATGGGGGGTCTCACCCACCAGGGCGGCGACCTGACCGACGATGGAGGGGTCGTCGAGCGCCGTCGAGCGGGACAGGAGGATCTCCTCCTCCGCCACATCGCCGGCGATGACGGTGCCGTTGCGGTCGACGATCTCCCCGCGCGGCGCGGCGACGCTGACGATGCGGACCTGGTTGCGCGTGACCGCCGCGGCGAAGGACTTTCCGTCAATGATCTGCAGTGTCCACAAGCGCAGCACCAGCACGAGGAACAGGGCGACCACAACGCCCCCCACGACGCGAATGCGGACGTTGGGGCGGGAGGGCTCGTCCTCGGGCGATCCCACCAGCGCGGCGACATTGACGCTCTTGCGCGGGCGCATCCGTGGTTGGCGCGCGCCGGCCCTCCACGCCGAGGCGTGTTGGCGTGGAGGGCGTGACGAGGGCTTGGGGTGGAGGCGATCACCCCGGATGGGGTGGCGCAGGGTCCGCTTCACCAGATCCCGCTCTCGCCCGAGTGTGCCGACACCAGCGTCCGACGGTTGCCCTCGGTGCTCAAGGCCCAGCGCATCAATCGGCTGACCGGGAGCACCAGCAGCACGCTGGAGGCGGCGACCACGACGAAGAGGGACAAGAAGTCGATCTGGACCATCTGCTGCTGCCCGAAGATGGCGCCGAGCACGGCGAACAGCATGTCAGCCGCCACGCCGCCGATGACCGCGGCCACCGGTCGCAGCCATACGGCCCGCCGATCCACCGCGGCCGTCGCCACGCCCGTGGTGTACCCCAACAGGCATCCCACTAGGGCACTCAAACCGAACGGCGTGGGCAAGATGAGGTCGAAGGCCAACCCCGACCAGAAGCCCACGATGGCTCCCGTCTCGGGCCCGGCCAACAGCGCCGCCGTGATGGGGATGAGCCAGACGAGATCCGGATGCACGCCGCCGACGCGGATGGACAACATCACCGTCGACTGGACCACCAACAGCAAGAAGGCGACCAGCGCCACCCGCACCGTGGCGCGCGCGCTCATGCTGTCGGCGCCCACAACACGACGTCGACATACGCCAATTGGTCGAGATCGGCCATCGGCGTGACCGTGATCGTCTCTTGACTCGCCCCGGCGCCGGCATGGAACGCGGCAACCCGAGCCACCGGGATACCCGGCGGATACGAGGCGTCGTCGAGGCTGCTGGTGAACATCAGTTCGTCCTTGTGCAATGCGGTGTGCGGCGGGACGAGATCGGCGGTCATGGACGTATCGGGTCCCTGCCCATCGATGACCCCCGTCAGCTCGTTGCCGAAGGTCACCCCGACTTTGGACTGCCCGTCGGTGATCAGCTGTACCACGGCGGAGTGATGGAACGCCTGTATGACCTGTCCCACCAGGCCGCCCGCACCGACCACCGGCATGCCGACATCGACGCCGTCGGCTCGTCCCTTGTCGATGGTGATCGTCATGGTGAAATTCGAACTGTCGTTTTCCGTGGTCTCCGCCATGACCGTCGGCAGCGAGCCCAAGAACGGGAGGTTCTCCAGCGCCGTCAACTGGCGCAGCTGGTTCCGCTCGAATGCCTGCTCGGCCTTGGCCTGCTCGAGTGCGCCCACCGTGGCGCGCAACTTCTGGTTCTCCGATTGCACTGCCCCGTAGTGGAAGGCGCCGGCAAAGAAGTCGCCGATGGGATTGAGGACGTCGACCACGGCTTGGCGGAGCGGTGAGTACACGTCGTTCGCCACCGATTTCACTCCGGAGGTGATGCTGTGCGTCCGCCCGTTCAGGTCGAGCGAGATGATGGAGAGGGAAGCCACGACCAGTAGGACGACTGTCAGCGTTCGGCGCGACCGCCGAGATCTCGGCACCCCGGAGAGACCGGACGTTCCGTCAGCGCGTGGACGTGGTGATCAGCACCCGCTTGAGCGCCTCGAACTCTTCCAGGCACTGGCCGCTGCCGATGGCGACGCAGTTGAGTGGATCGCGGGCGACCACGATCGGCATCCCCGTCTCGTGTTGCAAGCGCGCTTCCAAACCGTGCAGCAACGCTCCCCCGCCGGTCAGGACGATTCCCTGCTCCATGATGTCTGCGGCGAGTTCGGGCGGGGTGCGGTCGAGAGTGACCTTGACCGCGTCGACAATGGCTGAAACCGGCTCTTCGATGGCGCGGCGGATCTCCTCCGTCGAGACGACGATGGTCTTGGGCAAACCGCTGACGAGGTCACGGCCCCGGATCTCCGCGTGCAGCTCCTGCTCCAACTCGTAGGCCGATCCCAGTGTGATCTTGATCTCCTCCGCCGTCCGCTCGCCGAGCGCCAAGCTGAACTCCTTCTTCACGAAGGCCACGATCGCCTCGTCCAGCTCGTCACCGCCGATACGGACGGACTGGCTCGTGACGATGCCGCCCAACGAGATGACCGCGACCTCCGTCGTCCCCCCGCCGATGTCCACCACCATGTTCCCGGTGGGCTCGTGCACAGGGAGACCGGCTCCAATGGCGGCAGCCATGGGCTCCTCAATGATGTACGCGCGCCGCGCGCCGGCATACTCGGCCGCCTCCATCACGGCGCGCCGCTCCACACCAGTGATGCCAGACGGGACGCAGATGACCATGCGCGGCTTGGCGAAGCGGCGCTGATGCACGCGGTGGATGAAGTAGCGCAACATCTTCTCGCAGATCTCGAAGTCGGCGATCACCCCGTCCTTGAGAGGGCGTATCGCTTGGATGTTCGACGGCGTACGGCCGATCATCCGCTTGGCCTCGGCGCCCACGGCGAGTGGCCGTCCGTCCTTGACGTCGACCGCCACGACGGAAGGTTCGTTCAACACGATGCCGCGACCACGCACGTAGACCAGGGTGTTGGCGGTACCCAAGTCGACTGCCATGTCGCGACCAAGAAGGGAAAGGCGATTGTCGGCCATGAAGTAGAGCTTTCTCCCGCGGTGTGCGGGACGCGCACCAGACGAAGTCCGGTACCTGTAGGTGAAGTATCAGGTTAGGGGACGGCGCGATCAATCACAAGGCCATCCCGGTGCCGCTCCGCGCTGCACGGGGGTTGAGCGCTAGGAGAGGTCGGGAAAGAAGAGGGCGATCTCCCGGGCCGCCGACTCTTGCGAGTCCGAGCCGTGCACCAGGTTCTCCGTCGTTTCTATGCCGAGATCGCCCCGGATCGTCCCGGGGATGGCCTCGGCAGGATTGGTGGCCCCGATCATGGCGCGCACCACGGCGTAGGTGTCCTTGGGACCTTCGACCACCAAGAGCACGACGGGCGAGCGGGTGAAGAACTCGACCAAGTCGACGAAGAACGGGCGTTCGGCGTGCTCGGCATAGTGCTCTTTTGCCTGTGCCGGCGCAATTGTCCGCAATTCGGCCGCCACCAGAAGGAGGCCCTTGCGCTCCAGGCGGGTGATGATCTCTCCGATCAATCCGCGCTCGACGGCGTCCGGCTTCACGATGACCAAGGTGCGATCCACGAGCGGTGGACAGTACCAGCAGCACCTGCCCGCACCGTGGCGCACCCGCCTGCCTGCACAGCAGCACCGAAGTCAGCGCGGTCGCTGCACGCGGGACCCGCCAGGGGCCTCGTCGCCGCGCCGCCATCACCGCCCGGCCAGATCCCCCCGGCGCCTGGTCCGGAACCCTCAACTCTCGACCACGAGTAGAGGCTTGGCGGCACGTTTGCTCAATTTCGGAGTGCGGCTCGGCGCCGTCGGCAGAGACTCAAGCTTACGTTGAGGGTTAGGAGGGGACGGGGCCCGTCGTCACCGGCCGGCGTCCTCCCAGGGCACCGCCGCGGCCAGGATCTTCCCCCGGGCTGCTCCGACGGTATAGAGCGAACCGGCCACGACCACGAGACCACGGGCATCGACGAGCGTGCGCGCCATGGCCAAGGCGGCCACCACCTCCGGCTCCACGTGGACGCGCAGCCCCAGGGCCCGCCCGGCTTCGGCCACGTCCGCCGCCGGCAGGGCCCGCGGCGAATCCGGTTGGCAGGCCACGAGCGCGGCGACGCCGGCGGGCGCCAGGGCGGCCAACATGGCCGAGGGATCACGACCCGAGAGCATCCCCACCACCGCCACCGTGTCCCCCTCCACGGCGAACTCCTCGGCCAGTGCGTGACCCAGAGCCGCCATGCCGGCCACGTTGTGCGCCCCGTCGACCAGCAGGAGCGGGCGCCGGCCCAGCACTTCGAGGCGGCCGGGGACCTGTACGCCAGCGAAAGCTTCCTGCACCACCTCCGGATCGAGAGGCCGGCCGAAGAACGCCTGCGCCGCCGCCAGCGCGCAGGCCGCGTTGGCCCCCTGATGGGCCCCGTGCAGGGGCACCAGAACGTCTTCGTAGCGGCCACCGGGTGTCCACAGCGTCACCAGACGGCCCCCGACGGCGACCCGGTTCTCCTCGCACCCGAAGTCCCGGCCGGACACCCACACCGCCGCCGCACCGACCCGCGCCGCCCGCGCCTCGACGATCGCCACCAGTTCGGGGCGGGTCTCGCCCACGACCACGGTGCTGCCCGGCTCGATGATCCCCGACTTGTCCTCGGCGATCCCTTCCAGCGTGGGCCCCAGGACGTCGGTGTGGTCGTAACTGAAGTTGGTCAACACCGCCACGTCACCATGCAGGACGTTCGTGGAGTCCCACGTCCCGCCCAACCCGACCTCGATCACCATCACATCGACCGCCTCATCGGCGAACCACGAGAAGGCGGCGGCGGTGAGGAGTTCGAAGCGGGTGGCGCGCTCCCCCAGCATGGTCTCGATTGCCGCCAGCTGGTTCAGCACGGCGAGGAACGCGTCGTCGTCGATCGCCTCGCCATCTTGGGCCAGCCGCTCGGATACGCGGTGCAAGTTGGGGCTGGTGTAGGTCCCCACCCGCAGACCCTGGGCCATCATCAGCGCACTCACCATGGCCGAGGTCGAGCCCTTGCCGTTGGTGCCCGCGACCAGCACGCCGCGCAGGCCCACCTGGGGATTGCCGAGCGCCGCCAGCAAGGCTCTAGTGCGCTCGAGCCCGGGCATGATGCCCCGCCAAGCGACCGAGTCGAGCGCCGCCACGGCGCGCGCGTACGCCGTCGCGGTCACGCCCAGTGCCAGGCCTCGTTCATCGCCTCACCAGGTTCAGGCCGGCTGACCAGCAGACGCAGCGCTCCGATCCAGGCTCGCCGCCGCTCACCCGGGTCGTCGATCGCCTCGACCTCGAGGTGGCGATAGAGGCCACCGGTCTGGTGGGCGAGCACCGCCTGCAACTCCTGGTACTCGAGGAGCCCCGATGCGTCGACGATCGCCGCGCGGCCCCCCTCAGCGGCGATGACCATGCGAAACACGCGACCCTGGTTGTCGTCGAACGTGGATCGTGGGGTGATCCCGATCAGCGCGACAGCCGGCATGAGACGGGCGATGATGTCCAGCCACGCGCGTTGCGGATCAGCCGACGCCTCGACGGCAGTGTCGACGAAGAGCTCGCCCGCGAGCGAGAGCACCGCGGTCTGAAACTGTGTGTAGTACAGGAGATCGGCGCCGTTGAGAGCAACGCTGCCGACGTCGGTGCCGTCGTCGCCGGTGAACGTGACCATGAAGGGGCGCGCGTACGGCTTGCGTGCCTCCTGCTCGCTCCAGCGGATGCGCATCGACGGCATCAGCGTCAGACCCGAACGAGCGCGCGCCGCACTCGCGCCAGCGCAAGGGTGTTGCGGAGCACCATAGCCACGGTCATCGGGCCAACCCCTCCCGGAACCGGGGTGAGCCAGCCGGCAACAGGTTCAACGCTCCCGCGGTCGACGTCTCCGCTCAGGCGTCCATTCTCAGGCGTGGTCCCCACGTCGATCACGAAGGCCCCGGGCTTGACGTAACTCGCGTCGACCATGCGCGGACGCCCGATTGCGGCAACCAGGATGTCAGCGTCCCGGCAGACGCTGGGAAGATCCTGCGTCCGTGAATGGCAGACGGTCACTGTCGCGTCGGCGTTGGTCAGGAGAAATGCCAGCGGACGGCCGACGTTCGGACTGCGCCCTATGACAACGGCGCGGCGTCCAGACGGCGCAAACCCGCTTCCGCGAAGCAGTTCCATGCATCCGAGAGGCGTGCACGGCGCCACAGTGCCCTCATGTCCTGCGGCAAGCAGGCCGAGGTTATACGGGTGGAATCCGTCGGCGTCCTTCTCCCGGGAGATCCACTGCGTCACGGCCTGTTCATCGATCTGCGCAGGGAGTGGCACCTGCACGAGGATCCCATCGACGTCGTCGTCAGCATCGAGCGCTTTCACAAGCTCGACGAGCTGCTCCGTCGTGCTGGTCGCGGGCGGCGTGTGCAGTCCAAAGCGCATGCCGACGGCTTCCGCAGCTCGGCCCTTGTTGCGCACGTAGATCGCGGAAGCCGGGTCGTCGCCGCACAGGACGACCGCGAGCGACGGTGGACGGGCGCCGCTCTGGTTCATGGCAGCGATCTCCGCGGCAATCTCCTCCCGAAGCTCCGCGGCGACAGCTTTGCCATCGACGATGGTTGCGCTCACTCGCGCACTCCTGGCTGGCTCGCGGAGCGCTCGATGATCACCGAACAGCGGTCGATCGCGCCGGCGATTGGTGGTTGCTTGCCCACCCGGACTCTGATGCTGTCGACGCGTGGCTCCGCGAGCAGGGTCTCTGCGATGCGCGCCGCGATCGCCTCGATCAGGCAGTACTGCTGCTCTTCGACGACCACGCGCACCAGTGAAAAGGCGCGCGAGTAGTCGAGCGTGTCATCGATGTCGTCGGTCCGGCCCGCGGTGGCGAGGTCCATGCGGATCTCGACGTCGACGTGGAAGCGATTCCCAAGGGTGCGTTCGGCCTGCGTCTCGCCGTGGTAGCCGTAGAACGACATACCTTCGAGAACGAGCAGATCCGAATTGACGGGCACGGCGCGATTGTACGGAGGCATGCCATCCGCAAAGCCGGGGCGCCTTCCAGCGGACGCGGAACGCCGCGCCTCAGACCCCGCGAACGCCGCCCTCGGGGCGCAGCACCTGTTCGTGGTGGTCCACCGGGTTGACCATCACGACCTGGAAGAGATCCTCGAAATCGCATGCGAAGAGTTGCATCAGGGACTGACGCAGCTTTGGACCGGGGTTGCGGGTCCCCGCCTCGAGCGCCGGGATGTAGTTCTGGGTCACCCCGAGACGGCGGGCAAGCTCACGCTGCGTCAGATGATGCTTGTCGCGCATCGCCCGCAGGCCGACGGCCCTCACCTCGACATTCACACGGACAAATATACCCACCTGTGAGTGTGTTCGTCAACGCAACCCGCCCCGGGGTCATCGTTATCTGGGTTAGCCTTATCTGAGATGTCTCCACATCCGGGAGCCGACAGGATCTTCGGTAGCCTCGCCTTGGTGATTGCGGGCGTCTTCGCCTTGGGAGCCCTCTTCCTGTTTGCGCTGGGCTGGTCGAATGACCCAAACGACCACCTCGGCGGCCTCCTTGGGGCGTTCCTCTACGTCCGCCTCATCTGCTGGCCGGGTGTCGCCGCCTTCTTTCTGGGCCGGTTGATGTTGCGGAGGACGCACTCCCGGGCGAACTGACCCACCACTCGCCTCAGCGGTGTTGTCGTGGGGTCTGGGCAGCCCCAGACGGCGCCGACCGGCGTTGCTAAGCTCTCGCTGTGAGCGCACGGCGGAGTCTAGTTGTAGTGCCCACAGAGGTTGTT
>PKYA01000229.1 GCA_003133545.1 Acidimicrobiaceae bacterium
AGATCTACGGCGAGCCCCTCGTCTCGTCGGGGCGGGTCTACGTCGCGACGGAGAACGACACGGTCTACGCGCTGTCGTCCGCCACCGGCGCGGTGATCTGGTCGACGCACCTGGGCACGCCGGTGCCCTCGGGATCCCTGCCCTGCGGCGACATCACGCCGACCGTGGGCATCACCGGCACGCCGGTCATCGACCCAGCCCGCGGTGAGATCTTCGTCGTGGCGGACGAGCTCGTGCAGGGCCGGGCGGCGCACGAACTGGTGGGGCTCAACACGACGTCGGGCGCCGTCGAAATGACACAGGACGTGGATCCCCCCGGTGCGGTCACCACGGCGTTGCTGGCGCGCACCGGCCTGACGCTCGACGCCGGCCAGGTGGTGTTCGGCATGGGTGGCAACTACGGGGACTGCGCCAGCTACCGGGGCCGCGTCGTGGCCGTCAGCGAGGCCGGGGGCACGCCGAAGTTCTTCACCGTCGACGCGGCGGCCGGCGACAGCCAGGGTGCGGTGTGGATGGGCGGGGCCGCACCGGCGGTCGACGCCAATGGGGACATCTGGGTGAGTGCCGGCAACGGCTCGGTCTACTCGGCCGACCAGCCCTATGACGACAGCGATTCGGCCCTGGAGCTCTCGTCCTCGCTGCAGCTGCTGCAGTACTTCGCGCCCACGACATGGCCCCAGAACAACGCCAAGGATCTCGACATGTCGATGGTGCCGGCCTTCCTGCCCGGCGGCCAGGTGGTCCTGGCCGGCAAGTCGCGCATCGTCTACCTCCTCGACGGAGGGCACCTTGGCGGCATCGGCGGCCAGCTGGCGAGCCTGGGCGCGGCCTGCAGCCAGGACATCGATGGGGGCAGCGCCGTGGTGGGTTCCACCATCTACCTCCCCTGCTTCAGCGGGACCGTGGCGGTCGGGGTGACGGCGTCCCCGCCTGCGCTCCGCCTGCTGTGGAGCTCGGGCCGCGGCGGTGGGCCGCCGATCGTCGCCGCCGGGCTGGTGTGGACCATCGGCCAGAACGGCACGCTCTACGGGCTCGACCCCTCCACCGGCGCCGTGCGCCAGCAGGCCCCCGTCGGGGCGCCGGCCAACCACTTCCCCACGCCGAGCGTTGGCGACGGGCTGCTGCTCGCCCCCAGCGCAGATCGTGTCGTTGCCTTCGCCACAACGACAGCGAGCACGCCGTCCACCACATCGACGACATCGAGCACCACATCGACGACATCGAGCACTCCGTCGACGACACCGCCCTCTACGACCGGGAGCTCCGTTCCCCATGGGGGCGCCGCCGGAGCTGCCAAGCCGGCGCCCGGTGGGGGGATCGGAGCGGGTGCGATCGCCGGCATCGTGGTGGGCGCGTTGGCGGTGCTGGCCGTTCTCGGCTTCCTGATCGTACGACGCCGCAGAAGCAGCATGCCCCCGGGCGCATCCGGCTGAGCGCGCCGCGCTAGCGGCGCAACTCGGCGTAGGCCGCCACCCGGTTGAGGACGGCCTCACCAGCCCTGGCGACGGCGCCGGTGTCGAACGGCGGCTGGGGGTCGTACTCGATCATCAATTGGGCCGCCTCGCCGGCGGTGCGGTCGACGAGGAGCTCCACCAGGCGGAGCGCCATGTCGATGCCGGCCGACACGCCGGCGGCAGTGATGATGCGCCGCTCCAGGTGCTCGACCACCCGCTGCGCCGTGGGCACGGCGCCGTGGGCCTCCAGCTCCGGGTAGCAGGACCAGTGGGTGGTGGCCGTCAGGCCCTCGAGCAGCCCGGCCGCGCCGAGCACCAGGGATCCGGTGCACACCGAGGTGGTGAAACGGGTGCCGGCATGGGCGTGGCGCACCCACTCGAGCACGCGCGCGTCGCTCTGCAGCGATCGGGTGCCCACGCCGCCGGGGAACACGATCACGTCGGGTTCGGCCAATTCTTCGAAGGTCGCATCGGCGGTCAGCCCGAGCATGCCGTTCTCGCTGCGGATCTCGCCGCGCTGGTGCCCGATGAAGGTGACGTCGACGGAAGGGATCCGCTGGAGCACCTCATAAGGCCCGATGCCATCGAGCGCGGTGAAGCAGGGGAACAGCGGGATGGCGACCTGCAGTTGCGCGGTCATGCGGACGTCCTTTCATCGGTGACCTTGTGGAAGCGGCGGCGGTAGGCGTCGGGAGCCACGCCGAGCCGGCGCCGGGTGACGCGACGCAGCGACTCGGCGGTTCCGAAACCGCAGCGAGCGGCGATGACGTCGAGGGTGTCGTCGGTGGTCTCGAGCTCGACCCGGGCCGCCTCTAGGCGGACGCGCTCGACGAACCTTCCCGGCGTCTCGCCCACCTCGGTGGAGAAGACGCGGGTGAAATGGCGCACGCTCATGGCGGCCGCGGCGGCCAGAGTGGGCACGCGGTGATCGCCGGCCGGCGCGGACTCAATGAGCGTCTGCACCGCCCGCACCGTGGAGCGCTCGGCCCGGCGCACCCACACCGGCGAGGCGAACTGGGTCTGTCCGCCCGGTCGGTGCAGGAACATCACCAGCCAGCGGGCCACCGTCTGCGCCACCTCGACCCCGAGGTCTTCTTGCACGAGGGCGAGGGACAGATCGATGCCAGCGGTGACGCCGGCGCTGGTCCAGAACTTTCCGTCCCGGATGTAGATGGGGTCGGCGTCCACCACGAGGGTGGGGAACTCGGCCGCCAACCGCGCCGCACTGGCCCAGTGGGTGGTGACCCGGCGCCCCTCGAGCAGCCCGGCCTCAGCGCCCAGGAAGGTGCCGGTGCACACGGTCGCCACGCGCCGGCAGCGCGGCGCCACCTGCCTGATCCAGTCCACGAGCGTGGCGTCGTGCCGGGCCGCGTCGACCCCGCCGCCGCCGGCCAGGACAACGGTGTCGATCGGCTCGGCGATATCGCGCAGCGCGGTTGTGCACAGCCCCACGCCGCTCTCCGCGCGGACGGCGTGGCCATCCGCCGAGGCCAGCGAGACCTGGTAGGCGACGGGACGCCCGAGGGACCGTGCGACCCGGTTGGCACCGGCGAAGACCTCGGTCGGGCCGATCGCATCGAGGGGCTGCACCCCGGGGAAGGCCACCACGACGACGGCACGCGTTTCCATGCACCCACAGTGCACGCCTCCGGCTATGACGTCAATGACATAGTTCCCACATATTCGGCCATGACCGGGGCGCCGGCAGGCCGCGTCCGCGGCTGCGAGCCGCTTACCCCCGGCGGGAGCGGCGGGTGCCCCGGGCCCGCACCCAGGCCAGGAGGTCGCCCTGGTCACCCCGGCGGACCGTCCCCGTGAAGATGTCCTCCCGATCGGTCGACACCTCCCGGGACACCTCGGCCTGCAATGCGTCGCCGATGGCAGCGGGCTGCAGGTACTCGACCAGGACCGAGGAGACGATGCCCGAATGCTCGTCGTCGTTGGCCGCAGCCGCCACGGCCGCGCCGGCGACGGCGTAGAACACGGCGCCGTGCACCGTGCCGTGCGGGTTGGCGTGGTGCGGCGTCGTGGTCATGGTGGCGAGGGTGTGCCCGGGGCCGACGCGCCGGACCTCGATGCCGAGCAGGCGGGAGAACTCGTCGTCTCCGGGACCCGGGTCGGTCATGCGGTCGGAGCCGGCAGCCGCCCCGGCATGGGCACCGCCGTGGCCGGCCAGCGCTTCCGGCTCACCCGGCTCAACCGGTTGAGGAGGGTGACGGCCCCCGGGTCCTCTTCGATGGGGCGCGTCTCAATAGCGCTCCCCGCCTCCATGTCGTCGAAGAGGGCCTCGCCGCGCTCGGTCCGGAGCAGGGTGAGCGTCCAGTCACCGAAGGCGCCGATGCCGCCGGTGGAGATGTCGGCGTGCTCGGCGGCGAAGTCGGGGCAACTGGTGCAGCCTTCGCGAGTCCAGCCGTGCGCCTCCTTGAGCGGGATCTCGTGGTAGGCCCCGTCGCGCATCCAGACTTGGAAGACGCCCTTGATGTTCATNNAGCTCGGGGAAGATGGCGTCGTCGAACGTCTTGGAGCACAGCAGACCGATCGACAGCGTCAGGCGACGGGCGACCTTGCCCGCCTTGCGCGCCGCCATCACCGGTGGTGCGGAGGCCTGGCATCCCATGCCGACCAGGGCGATGCGCTCGGCCCCCCCGGCGATGGCTTCGAGGTAGCCCAAGGGGTTGGCGGAGTAGGTGTAGCGGGAGCCGGCGGTGGCCAGCACGTCCTCCTTCGACCAGGCCACCCGGGGCACCGCCTTCCACGTCGAACCGTCGCCTTCGAGGCCCGAGACCAGGGCGGCATCGATCACGTCGTGCTCGAAGGCCCAGATCAAGAGCGCGGAGACCAGCCCGCCGTCCTGGCCGATGCCCTGGACCTCGGGGTCGGTGGCCCGGGCCAGCACCACGCGGCGGGCGATCCCGGCCACCTCTTCGTCGGTGCGCGGCCGCCCGAAGAGATGATTCTCGATCTCGGGCTCCCAGGTGCGAAAGCGCGGGCAGGCCCGGGTGCACAGCGTGCAGCCCTTCTCGCCGTGGGTGCAGTTGTCGGGCCCGCCTTCAGCCAGCACATGGAAGGGCTTGTAGTGCCCGTCGGCATCGTCGTACTCGAGGACGTCGTACGGGCAGGCGATGACACACGCCGCGCATCCGGTGCACAGACCGGAGGTCACGACTTCGGTGAAGAGCTCGGCCCACTGTGGCTTCTCGGGTGGCATCGTCCCACCATATTCGGCGCACGGAGCATCGTCCGGTACCGTCTCCTCGGTGCCCGAGATCCTCGAAGTCGAGCTCTACCGGACCCTGGCCGAGAAGGCGTTGGGTCGCAGCATCGACCGCGTCTGGATGGTCGACTCGCGCTATGGCCGGGGCGGTACGACACCGCGCCGCTTGCACGACGCGCTGGCCGGCCACACGTTCACGGTGGCGCGCCGGCGGGGCAAGCTCATGCTCTTCGACCTCGACGCCGGGCCCACCCTGGGCGTCCGCTTCGGCATGACGGGCGGGCTGGTGGTCGACGGGCAGATGGCGCTCGATCGCCTGCGCTACGGCCCGGGCGTCTTCGACGACAAGTGGGTGCGCGCCCGCGTGACCTTCGGGGACGGGGGCCATCTCCTCGTCCACGACCCCCGGCGCTTCGGCTCGCTCGAGCTGGCGCCCGACGAGAGCCGGCTGGGGCCCGACGCCCTCACCGCCACGCTGGCCGAGCTCGGGCGGGCCATGGCCGCCCGCACGCCACGCGCCGAGGGGGCGGCGCCGCTCAAGGCCCGGCTGATGGACCAGGAGCGCCTGGCCGGCGTGGGCAACCTGCTGGCCGACGAGATTCTGTGGCGCGCCGGGCTGGACCCCGGCCGAAGGGGCGGCTCCCTGACTGACACCGAGTTGCGGGCCCTGCACAAGGCCCTGCGCGCCACGCTGCGCCAGCTCGGGCGGCGCGGGGGATCGCACCTGGGCGACCTCATGGAGGAGCGGCGGCCGGGCGGCCGCTGCCCGCGGGACGGCACCGAACTGCGCCGCGGCACCGTCGGCGGGCGCACCACGTGGTGGTGCCCGGCGCACCAGCACTAGGTGTATCGAAGCGAAGGCGCGCGCCTTACGAGTCGGCGATCGCCTCGAGCACCTTGGCGGCGTGGCCGTCGGCCCGGACGTGGTGCCAGGCCCGCTGCACCTTGCCGGTCGGGCCGACCAGGAAGGTCGAGCGGATCGTGCCCACCGTCTTCTTGCCGTACATCGTCTTTTCGCCCCAGGCCCCGTACTTCTCCATCACCTTCTTGTCGGCGTCGGTGAGCAGGGGGAACTTCAGCTTGTACTTGGCGCGGAACTTGGTGTGCTTCTCGGATCCGTCGGGCGAGATCCCGAGCACGGCGACGCCCGNNGGCGTGTCGTCGGCCGGGTAGAAGTAGACGATGACCTGCTGTCCCTTGAAATCGGAGAGCTTCACCGGCTTCCCGTCCTGGTCAGGCAGGGTGAATGCGGGGGCTGTGGAGCCTTCCTCGAGTGTGGCCATCGACCGTCCTCCTTGATGTGGGTGAGCGAGAGCGCGCTGTGTGACGCAGAAACGCAGGAGATGCACTCCATGCTGGTACAATAGGCATGCGACCGTCGGCATGGGGCCGGTGAGTCGGGGCCGTTTCTCCTCCTCTGGTTGGCGCAGGGTCCCGCCGCACAACAGAGAGAGCGAGTACATGACTGTTGATGCCTTGACCGGCGCGCACGCCGGTTCACCCGACGGGGACCTGGAGTCCTCGGCGGACGATATGTACGAGACCGCACGGACCTTCGAGTCCCTGGGCGTGTCCGAAGAGTTGAACAAAGCGCTGGCCGATCAGGGGATCGTCAGCGCTTTTCCAATTCAGGCCCTCACCATCGCCGACGCCCTGGCGGGGCGGGACGTCTGCGGGAAAGCCAAGACCGGCTCGGGCAAGACCCTCGCCTTCGGGGTGCCCCTCCTCCAACGCACCAAGGCGACGCGGGATGCCCAAGGTGAGGCCGGGGCTGCCCCGTCCCGTCCGGCTCGACCCCTGGCCCTGGTGCTGCTGCCGACCCGTGAGCTGGCCGTGCAGGTGCACGACGTGCTGGCGCCGCTGGCCAAGACACTCGGGCTGCGCGCCGTGGCGGTGTACGGCGGGGCCGACATCGACCGCCAGGTCACGAAGTTGCGCAAGGGAGTGGACCTGATCATCGCCACCCCGGGGCGTTTGATCGACCTCGGCGACCGCGGCGAGCTCTCGGTCTCGCAGCTCGAGACGCTGGTGCTCGACGAGGCGGACCGCATGGCGGACATGGGGTTCATGCCCCAGGTCGAGTGGGTGCTGCGGCGCCTCGAGACGGCGCACCAGACCCTGCTGTTCTCGGCCACGCTCGATGGGGCGGTCGACCGTCTCGTCCAGCGTTACCTGACCGACCCGGTCTTCCACGAGGTGGCGTCCTCGACCCAGACGGTGACGCTGATGGAGCACCGGTTCATTCAGGTGCACCAGATGGACAAGGTGAAGGTGGCCGCCGCCATCGCTCGCTCCCAGGAGAAGTCGCTCTTCTTCGTCCGCACCAAGCGCGGGGCCGATCGCCTCGTCGAGAACCTGGAGAAGGAGGGCCTGCGCGCCGCCGCCATCCACGGTGATCTCCGCCAGGCCAACCGCGAGCGCGCCCTGGCCGACTTCTCCAACGGCAAGCTGCCCGTGCTGGTGGCCACCGACGTGGCGGCCCGCGGGCTACACATCGAAGCGGTGGACGCCGTCATCCACTGGGACCCCCCCGAGGACCACAAGGCCTACCTGCACCGCTCAGGGCGGACCGCCCGGGCCGGCAAGGCCGGGATCGTGGTCAGCCTCACCCTCTGGAACCAACTGGTCGAGATGGAGGTGATCCAGCGCCGGCTCGGGCTGCGGATCCCCATCGTCGAGATGTTCTCCAACGACCCGCGCCTGGCCCATCTGGGTGAATGGACTCCTCAACCCGAGGAGAGCGTGCTCTGAGCGTCCCTGCTCCGATTGCCACCTGGTCACCCGACGACGGGGTGCGCCGGGTCCTGATCGTGACCGCACACCCCGACGACGTGGACTTCGGCACGGCCGGAACGGTGGCCGCCTTCACGGAGGCGGAGGTGGAGGTGACCTACTGCGTCGTCACCAACGGCGACGCCGGAGGATCCGATCGTTCGATCTCGCGTGCGGACATGGCGGCGCTGCGCCAAGCCGAGCAGAGGGCGGCCGCCGCCGAGGTGGGGGTCACCGACGTGCGCTTCCTCGGCCATCCCGACGGCCGGTTGCAGCCGACCATCGAGCTGCGGCGCGACATAAGCCGCGTCATCCGCCAGGTCAGGCCCGAGCGGGTCGTGTCCCCGTCCCCCGAGCGGCGCTGGGACTTCATTTACGCCAGCCATCCGGACCATTTGGCGGCCGGTGAGGCGACCGTGTGCGCCGTCTATCCCGACGCCCGCAACCCCTTTGCGCACCCCGAGCTCCTCGACGTGGAGGGGCTGGAGCCCTGGACGGTCAACGAGCTGTGGATCGTCGGGGGCGCCGAGCCCGACATGGCCGTCGACACCACGGCGACCATCGGGCGCAAGGTGGCCGCCCTGCTCCGCCACCAGAGCCAGATCGGCGACCCCGAGGGCGTCGCCGCCCGGGTGCGGGATGGCGGCCGGAACTCGGGAGCGGCGGCCGGACTGGCCGAGGGGCACTTGGCCGAGCTCTACCGGGTCACCCGCATTCCCTGAGGAGCGGCCCGTTTACGAGGCCAATTTTTACGAGGCCAATTGGCGCAGGACGTACGGCAGGATGCCCCCGTGGCGGAAGTACTCCGCCTCCATCGGGGTGTCGATGCGGACCATCACCCTGAACTCGGTCGTGGAGCCGTCGTCCGCCCGGGCGACGACGGTGAGCTCATTCGGCAGCTCGCCGTGGTTGAGGGCATCGATCCCGGCGACGGAGAACTGCTCGGTCCCGCGCAGGGCCAGCCCCTCGGCGGAGTCGCCCTTGTAGAACTGCAGGGGGAGGACCCCCATCCCGACCAGGTTGGAGCGGTGGATGCGCTCGAAGCTCTGGGCGATCACGGCGCGCACGCCGAGCAGCGCCGTGCCCTTGGCGGCCCAGTCCCTGCTCGAGCCCGTCCCGTACTCGCGACCGGCCAGCACGACCAGGGGGACGCCCTCGTCGGCGTAGCGCATGGCGGCTTCGTAAATGGAGGTCTCGGTGCCCTCGGGAAGGTGCAGCGTGTAGCCGCCCTCGGTCCCCGGCGCCAGGCGGTTGCGCAGNNCCCCGCGCCACGCCGTGCCCGGTCAGGTAACGCCCGGCCGGCGTGTCGGGGCCGATCGACCCGGCCGGGGAGATGTGGTCGGTGGTGACGCTGTCGCCCACCATGGCCAGGACGCGCGCCCCCGCGATGTCGGTGACCGGGCGCGGGGTCATGGTCATGCCCTCGAAGAAGGGCGGGTTTTTGACGTAGGTGGAGTCGTCCAGCCACGAGAAGGTCTCGCCCTCGGCCACCGGCACCTGCTGCCAGTACTCGTCCCCGTCGAAGACGGCGCCGTAGCGGGTGCGGAACATGTCCGAGGTCAACGAGGCCCGGATGGCATCGCCCACCTCCTGGGCGCCGGGCCAGATGTCCGCCAGGTACACGGGTTGGCCGGCGGCGTCGTCGCCGAGGGGGTCGGTGGTCAGATCGATGTCCATGGTCCCGGCGAGCGCGTAGGCCACGACCAGCGGGGGGGAGGCCAGGTAATTCATGCGCACGTCGGGATGGATGCGGCCCTCGAAGTTGCGGTTGCCCGAGAGCACCGACACCACCGAGAGGTCGTCGCTGTGCACCAACTCGCTGACGCCGCGCAGGAGCGGGCCCGAATTGCCGATGCAGGTGGTGCACCCGTACCCGACGAGGAAGAAGCCCAGCTGCTCGAGGGGCTCGACCAACCCGGCCCGCGCCAGGTAGTCCATGACCACCCGCGAACCGGGGGCGAGCGAGGTCTTGACCCACGGCTTTGACCGCAGCCCGCGGGCCACGGCGTTCTTCGCCAGCAGGCCGGCGCCCACCATGACCTGGGGGTTGGATGTGTTGGTGCAGCTCGTGATGGCCGCCACGACCACGTCGCCGTCCTCCAACAGGTGGTGGGGCGCCGCCTCGGGCGACGCCGAGGACGTGCGCATGGGCCGGTCCAGGGCCACCCGGAAGGCATCGCCCGCCCCCGCCAGTGCCACCCGGTCCTGGGGGCGCGACGGCCCGGCCAGGGAGGGTTCGACGTCGGCCAGGTCCAGCGAGGCGTACTCCGAGTAGACGGGCTCGACCCCGTCCGCGGTGTGCCACAGCCCCTGCTCCTTGGCATAGGCCTCCACCAGGGCCAGGTGCTCCTCGTCGCGGCCGGTGAAACGCAGGTAGTCGATGGTCACCTGGTCGATGGGGAACATGGTGCATGTCGCCCCGTACTCGGGGCTCATGTTGCCGATGGTGGCCCGGGTCTCGAGCGGCAACGCGCCGACGCCGGGGCCGTAACACTCCACGAAGGCGCCGACGACGCCGTGGTCCCGCAGGAGCTCGGTCACCGTCAGGACGACGTCGGTCGCCGTGGTGCCCGGCCGCAGCTCGCCCGAGATGCGCAGGCCCACGACTGGCGGCAGGAGCATGGAGAGCGGCTGGCCCAGCATGGCCGCTTCGGCCTCGATCCCGCCGACGCCCCAGCCGAGCACCCCCAGGCCGTTGACCATGGTGGTGTGCGAGTCGGTGCCCACCAAGGTGTCGCAGAAGGCCCGGCCGTCGGCGGTCGCGAAAACGAGGCGCGACAGGTACTCGAGGTTNNACCTGATGGCAGATGCCCGTGCCGGGCGGCACGGCCCGGAAGCCGTCGAACGCCCCCTGGGCCCAGCGCAGCAGCTGGTAACGCTCCATATTGCGCTCGTACTCAATCGAGACGTTCTGGTCGTACGAGGACGCGTCGCCCGAGCGCTCGGCGATGACCGAGTGGTCGATGACCAGCTCCACCGGGACGAGCGGGTTGACCCGCGCCGCATCGCCCCCGAGGCGGGCGAGCGCGTCCCGCATGGCGGCGAGGTCGACCACCCCGGGCACGCCGGTGAAGTCCTGCATGAGCACGCGCTCGGGGGTCAGGGCGATCTCATGGGCCGCCTCACCGGCCCCCTGCCCGTGCGCCTCGGGGTTGGCTCCCCACGCCGCCACCGCCACGATGTCGTCGGGCGAGACATGGGGCGAATCCTCGTGGCGCAGCAGGTTCTCCAACAGCACCTTGATCGAGTACGGCAGCCGCTGCACGTCGTGGTCCGCGGTGAGGGCGGATGCCGAGAGGGAGAAGATCTCGTAGTCGCGGCCCTCGACCGAGAGGACGGAGCGGGCGCCGAAGCTGTCCGGGTGGGCTGAGGCCGGGGGTCGTGATGCCATGCGACCATTCTGCCGTGCATCCGTCGAGTGCACCCATTTGCCGGGGATCTGTCGTCGGGGATCGGTCGGCGGGGCGCATGCATACCGCGGGCCCACAAGGGGCAGAATCCCCCCATGGGAGCGAGGGCCGGATCTGATCGCCGCCGCGCCCCCATGGTGGTGCTGGCCCTGCTCCTCCTCGTGCCCGTCCTCAGCGTGGTGAGGGCGGTCCCGCTCCGTCCCGCCGGGGCGGCCCCTTCGGTCCCGCACGCCTATGCCGGCGGGGGCATGATCGGGTTCGGCAGTGTGGACCTGACTCCTCCTGCCATGCCCGAGCCACTCAGCTCGCCGGTGCTCACCGGGGCGGCCACGCCCGACGGCAAGGGGTACTGGCTGGCCAGCGCCGACGGCGGGGTGTTCGCCTTCGGCGACGCCGCCTTCGCGGGCTCGCTCGGCGATCTGCAGCTCCAGGGCCCCATCGTCGCCATGGCGGCCACCCCCGACGGCCAGGGCTACTGGCTGGCCGGCCTCGACGGTGGGATCTTCTCCTTCGGCGACGCCCCCTTCCTCGGCAGCATGGGCGCCACCAGGCTGAACCAACCCATCGTGGGGATGGCGGCCACGCCCGATGGCAAGGGGTACTGGCTGGTGGCGGCCGACGGCGGGATCTTCACCTTCGGTGACGCCGGTTTCTTCGGGTCGGGGGCCAGCCAGAACCTGCCCGACCCCGTGGTGGGAATGATCGCCAGCCCCGACGGTGACGGCTACGCCATGTCGACGGCGAACGGCGTGGTGCTGCCGTTCGGCGACGCCCGCTCTTTTGGGGGCCTCATGTTGAATCCCGACGCCACGCCGGTGTCGGCCATCATCGGCAACGGGTCGGGCACGGGCTACTGGCTCCTCGACCCCGAGGCCTGGTCCTACAGCTTCGCCCTGCCGTCGGCGGAGGGCCGTTTCCCCGGTTCCGCCGCCATCGTGGCCGCGGCAGCCTCGCAGATTGCACCCGATCCGGACACCGGGTACTTCTGCAATCCGTACGGCCCGTGCGAGGAGTGGTGCGCCCTGTTCGCCAGCTGGGCCTGGCGCGCCGGGGGGATTCCCGTCCCGTCCTACGCCTTCGTCGGCGACATGTACTACTGGGCCCGCGCCCACGGGGCCGTCCTGCCCTCGACCGCGTTGCCGGATCCGGGCGATGCGGTTCTCTACGGCACGGGGCCCCAGAACGTCGCCACCTCCGTGCACGTCGGGATCGTGACCCAGGTCTGGCCCGACGGCGCCATCGACACCGTGGACGGCGACTCGGGGCCGGGACGCGACGGCTGGTTGTCGGTGACCATCAACGGCCCCTACCTACCGGCCGACTCGCTCTCTTACAACGGGGTCGGGATCTACGCCTTCGCACAGCCCTGAGACGGCGCCGGGAACCGCCGCGTCCGGCGCGCGTAGGCTGCGGCCGGACCTGGCCCCGACCCCGTTCCCGCCGCACCCGACCGTGAGGGAGGACATCGTGACGCTGTCGTCATGGGACGACTACCCGGTGCACCAGGCGCCGGAGTTCATCGCGCACCCCGGCACCAGCGATCGCAACTTCTACGACCGCTACTACTTCAACTTGCACCCGTGCACGGGTGACTGGTTCGCCATCTTCGGGTTCGGCCAGTACCCCAACCTGGGGGTGGTCGACGCCTTCATCGATGTCCGCCGGGGCGACGAGCAGCACATCGTGCGGGCGTCGGCGCCCTTGACCGACCGGGCCGAACTCTCGGTCGGTCCGTTCCGCATCGAGGTGCTCGAGCCGCTGCGCCGCCTGCGCGTCGTCGTGGAGCCGACCGAGCACAGCGTGGCGATGGACGTGACGTGGGACCGGCACACACCGGCCATCGCGGAGCCCCGCCAGTACCTGCGCAGCAAAGGCAGGGTCATCTTCGACACCCAGCGGCTGGCCCAGACCGGACGCTGGACCGGGACGCTCTCCGTCGGCGGCACGGAGATCGCCGTCAGCCCCGACACCTGCCGCGGGGTGCGCGACCGCTCCTGGGGCATCCGCCCGGTGGGGGAGCGCGAGAGCGACGGCATCCGCGAGGGCGAACTGGTGCTCCGCGGCATGTGGAACTACTTCCCGATGCAGTTCGACGACCACGCCATCATGTACATCTGTCACGAGCAGGACGACGGCGAGCGCCCGCTGGTCCAGGGCGAGCGGGTGTGGGCCGACCCGACCCGCGGGGTGGAAGACCTCGGGCGGTCCGAGCACGCGCACCACCTCGTGCCGGGCACGCGGGTCATCGACCGCTCGGTGGTCCGCTTCCCCGATGCCGACCTCGAGATCACCTGCACGCCCCTGCTCGCCAACTACGTCTCGGTCGGGACCGGGTACGGCATCGATGCCGACTGGCGCCACGGGATGTATCAGGGCGCCCAGCCCGTTGTGCAGGGCCTGGTCCTGTCCGTCGATGAGATCAAGGGCCTGGCCCAGTACGGCATCGTGGACCACGTGGCCCGGTTCTCCTACGGAGACGTGGTCGGCTACGGGCTACTCGAGCACGGGTTCTTCGGTCCCTTTCACCACTACGGGTTGACCGACGGCGGGGTGGGGGCACCGGCCGACTGACTGCCGGGCCGTTGGGCCGCCGGGCGAGATGCCACAATGGGTGATGCCCGACACATCCGGCGTGTTGCGCCAACGCCTGCAAGCGGCCTTCGACACGATCGCCCCCGACGCCGACCCGGTGCTGCGCCCTTCGGAGCGGGCCGACTTCCAGTCCAACGGGGCCCTGGCCCTGGCCAAGCGGGTGGGGCGCCTGCCGCGCCAGGTGGCCGACGAGGTGGTGGACGCGGCGTCCCTCGACGACCTCTGCGCATCCGTGGAGGTGAGCGGCCAAGGTTTCATCAACCTCACCCTGTCCGAGGAGTTCATCGCCGACCAGCTGGCGGCGATGGGTGCCGACGAGCGACTGGGTGTGGACGTCGTTCCCGCCCCGCAGACGATGGTGATCGACTACTCCTCGCCCAACGTGGCCAAGGAGATGCACGTCGGGCACCTGCGCACCACGGTGCTCGGCGACGCGCTGGCCCGCATCTTGGGCTTCCTCGGCCACGCCGTCCTGCGCGAGAACCACATCGGGGACTGGGGCACGCCGTTCGGCATGCTCATCGAGCGGTTGATCGATGTCGGCGGCGCGGCCGACGCCGAGTCGTTCAGCGTGCGGGACCTCAACGCGTTCTACGCGGAGGCGCGCCAGCACTTCGACAGCGATCCCGCGTTCGGCGAGCGCTGCCGCCGTCGGGTGGTGCTCCTCCAGGGGGGTGATGCCGAGACGCTGCGCCTGTGGCGCATCTTCGTGGCGGAGAGCCTGCGCCACATTGACGAGGTCTACGGCATGCTCGGCGTGCTCTTGACCGACGAGGACGTAGTGGGGGAGAGCTTCTACAATCCCTGGCTCCCCGTGGTGGTCGACGAGCTGGCGGCGCGAGGCCTCCTGGTCGAGGACGACGGCGCGCAGTGCGTCTTCCCGGACGGCTTCACCAATCGCCAGGGCGACCCCCTCCCGCTCATCGTGCGCAAGTCCGACGGGGGCTACGGCTACCCGGCCACCGATCTGGCCTGCGTCCGGGACCGCACCGGGCGGCGCGGCGCCACCACGCTGCTCTACGTCGTGGGGGCGGAGCAGGCTCTCCATTTGCGCATGGTCTTCGCGGTAGCGGCCATGGCCGGGTACCTCCCCGAAACCAGCGCAGCCGTGCACGTCGGATTCGGGCTCGTCCTCGGCCCGGATGGCAAGAAGCTGGCCAGTCGCGTCGGGGGCTCGGAGCGCCTGGCCGACTTGTTGACCGAGGCGGTGGACCGGGCGACGGCGTCCATCGCCGGGCGACCGAGCGACCTGAACGCCGGGCAGCGGGCCGCGGTGGCGCGCACCCTGGGCATCGGTGCCGTCAAGTACGCCGACCTGTCGACCGAGCGGATGCGTGACTACGTCTTCGACTGGGACCGGATGTTGGCCTTCGAGGGGAACACGGGCCCCTACCTGCAGTACGCCCACGCCCGCATCCGCTCCATCTTCCGCCGCGCGGAGATGCCCCCGCCGGCGCGGGGTGCCCGGCCGTCGGTGGGCGAGCCCCCGGAGCGGGCGCTGGCGCTGCAATTGTTGGAATTCCCGGCGGCGATCGCGGCGACGGCGGAGTCCTACAGCCCGTCCAAGCTCTGCACCTACCTGTTCGACCTGGCCACCACCTTCACCACCTTCTACGAGGCGTGCCGGGTGCTCGTCGACGACGTGGCGGTGCGAACCGCGCGCCTGGCACTGTGCGACCTCACCGCGCGCACCCTTGCCCTCGGATTGTCGCTGCTCGGCATGGAGGCTCCCGAGCAGATGTGACGCCACGGCCCGGTGCGGGCGAGTTGGGGCCGGCCGGGGTGACGCCCTATCCTCTGCCCGGCACATCTCGTGCCGGGCCCACGGGTGGGGCCCCGATGAAGGAGTCGAAGAACCGATGGATCTGAATGGGACGTCCGCGATCGTCACCGGCGGGGCTTCGGGCCTGGGGGCGGCCACCTCGAGGTTGCTGGCCGAGCGCGGCGTCCGCGTCGTCGTGGCCGACCTCCAAGAGGACAAGGGCACGGCACTGGCCAAGGAGATCGGCGGCATCTTCGCCCCCACCGACGTGACCAACGCCGAGAGCGTCATCGCGGCCGTCGAGGCGGCCATCGAGATGGGCCCTTTGAAGTCGCTGGTCAACTGCGCCGGAACGGGGTGGGCCACCCGCACCATCGGCAAGGACGGTGAGTACGCCTCGGCGCATGATCTGGACCTGTACCGCCGGGTGATCGAGATCAACCTCATCGGCACCTTCAACTGCATCCGGCTGGCGGCCACCAAAATGAGCCTCAACGAGCCCGACGAGGACGGCGCCCGGGGCGCCATCGTCAACACGTCGTCGGTGGCGGCCGAGGACGGTCAGATCGGCCAGGCCGCCTACTCGTCCTCCAAGGGCGGCGTGGTGGGCATGACCCTCCCGGTGGCCCGCGACCTGGCGGTGGTCGGCATCCGGGTCAACACCATTTTGCCGGGGTTGATCGACACCCCCATCTACGGGACCGGGGAGGGCTCCGAGGCCTTCAAGGCCAAGCTGGCCCAAGATGTCCTGTTCCCGCGACGGCTCGGCTACGCCACGGAATTCGCCAGCCTGGCCGTGGAGCTGCTGGCCAACTCGTACATGAACGCCGAGTCGATCCGCATCGACGCCGGCATCCGGATGCAGCCCAAGTGACGGCGCACCCGGCGATGGGAGGGGGACGGTGATCGACCCCGAGCTCACCGCCATCCTCGAGTTGCTGCCGCCACTCCAGATCGCCGACGCCGTCGCCGCCCGTGCCGGGTTCGACGAGATGATGGCCGCCCTGCGAACCGACATACCGGGCCTCGAGAAGCTCGAGATCGAGGACCGGCTCGTGCCGGGCTGGGAGGGCGATCCCGACGTCGGCGTGCGCCTCTACGTGCCGAAGGAACGGGCGGGCCCGGTGCCGGGCGTGGTCATGATCCACGGTGGCGGCTTCGTCATCGGCAGCGTCGACTCCGAGCAGGCGGGCGCGGTGGCGCTGGCCAACGGGACCGGCGCCATCGTGGTCTCGGTTGAATACCGGCTCGCTCCCGAGCACCCCTTCCCCGCCGGCCTGCACGACTGCTACAGCGCACTGGCGTTCCTCGCCGCCCACACGAACGAGCTCGGTGTCGATTCCGCGCGGCTCGCGCTGGTCGGCACGAGTGCGGGCGGCGGCCTGGCCGCGGCGACTGCGCTCTTGGCCCGCGACCTTGGGGGACCGGCATTGTGCTTCCAGATGCTGCACATCCCCGAGCTCGACGACCGCTTGGAGACGCCGTCCATGCGCGCCTTCGTCGACTCGCCGATCTGGAACCGGCCGCTGGCCGAGCAGAGTTGGAAGGCGTATCTGGGGGAGGAGGCAGGGTCCGGCGAGGTCTCGCCCTATGCCGCCCCGTCACGGGCGGCTGATCTGTCGGGGCTCCCGGCCGCCTACATCTCGACGGCCGAGAACGATCCGCTGCGCGACGAGGGGATCCTCTACGCTCTGGGCCTCTTACGGGCGGGCGTGTCGGTCGAGCTGCACCAGTTCCCCGGCACCTTCCACGGCTCGACGTTGGTGACGACGGCCGCCATTTCGCAGCGGGCCCAGCAGGAGGCCGCAATCGTCCTGCGCCGGGCCCTCGGGGTCGGTTGAGCGCGCCGGCTCAGGCGGCGGCGCGTGCCGGTGCGTCCATGTCGGCACTCGAGAGTGCCCTCCACAGGGCACGGTAATTCGGGTAGGTGATGGCGTCCGTGACGTAGCCGGCGCGTTCCAGTTCGGCGTGGAACGCCGGCAGGTTGCGCCACGGCACCCCCATGTCCACGTGGTGGGCCAGGTGCCACCCCGTGTTGTAGGGCACGATCCAGAAGCGGGCGAGCCACGACTGCCGCACGTTGTGCGAGGTGGCCCGGCGGTCCTTGTTGCGCTCCATGCCGCCGTGCTCGGCGATGGAGCGCAAGCGGTTGAGGACCCGCCACTGGGTCATGTAGGGCAACCACCACAGCACCGGGTAGACCCACCACCGGCCGGTGGCCCACCACGAGAGCGCCCACAGGAGTGCCTGCACGCCGAAGATGGAGAGGCCGATGCGACGGAACCGCGGCGTGGCGGTGTTCTTGACCAGCGGGACGAAATTCTTCCAGCCCGAGATGCCGATGGCGTCGCGCCACAGGCGGCGGCGCAGGGCGGCGCGGGTGCAGGGGTAGGGGCGATAGAAGGCGAGGTCGGGCTCCTCGGGCCCGAACTCATCCTTGTGGTGGGCGAAATGCACCCGCCGGTACAGCTGGACGGGGGTGAAGAACGGGTAGGCGATGACCCAGGTGCCGATCCAGTCGTTCCACTTCTTGTTGGTGAACAGCAGCTTGTGGGCCGCCTCGTGCATGAGGATGGCGAAGCGGGCGTACATCGGCCCCATGAGCACGAACGCGAGCAGGTAGCTCCACCAGGCGTTGACCCAGACGGCGCCCCCGACGATGAGCACGACGTAGCCCCACACCGACAGCACGGTGATGGCGTTGCGCACGTTGCTGATGCGGCGCAGCGCCGGGCGTAGCTCGGGGCTGGCCATCCCGTTGGCCAGCAGGCGCTCGCTGGGGAGGACGTCGGGTCGTGCCGTCAGATCCGGCACCATGGTTGTGGCCATGCCTCTATATTACTATCTCTCGACAAGTGACACAAGAGAGTAATACTCCGTTCACCGCCCGGTCGGTCCTGGCCAGTGCCCTTTTGGGCATGGACCCCCCAGAGCTACCGGTGGCCCAGCTCGTCCGCCTGACGGGGCTCTTCGGGATCAGCGCCAACCGGGCCCGAGTGGCGCTCAGCCGCATGGTGGCCGCCGGCGAGGCCACCACGGATGGGTCCGGTCACTACCGGCTCTCGGGCCATCTGCAGGCGCGCCAGGCCCGCCAGTCGGCCAGCCGGTCGGGGCGGACCAACCCGTTTGACGGGCAGTGGTGGGTGGCCGTGGTCACGACAACGGGGAGTGCGGCCGACGTCCGGACGGCCCGCCGGGGCGCGCTGGCCTATGCCCGCCTGGCCGAGCTCCGCGAAGGGGTATGGATGCGCCCCGACAACGTGACCGTCGAACTCGCCGATGGGTTGGCGGCCGACGTGGAGCTGATGACGGCCCGGCCAGGCGAACCCGGACGGCTGGCCGGCGCACTGTGGGACCTGGAGGCGTGGGCCGACCGCGCCCACGACCTCCGGCGCCGCATGGCCGCCCTGGCGCCCGATAGCGCCGCCGCGCTGGCGCCGGGCTTCGAGCTGTCGGCCGCCGTCCTGCGCCACCTCCAGGCCGACCCCCTGCTGCCCGAGGAGCTGCTCCCGGACGCCTGGCCGGGCACCCACCTGCGCCACGAGTACGACCGGTGGGACACGCGGTACCGGGCCACGCTGCGGGAGTGGAGTCGCCCCGGTTCGGGGTAGGGCGCTCGGAACGCCTGACGCCCTCAGGAAGCCGGCGGCCGCAACGCCCGCCCGGTATCCGTTACCCACGCCTCGATGATGTGGTCGTAGGCGTCCTGTCGGATCGCCTCGGCCTTGGCCGGGAACTCGAACGCCTCGGGCGGGAGGTCGCCGTGCTCGAGGAGGTGGGTGGCCCACTGCCGGTGCTGCCGGGCGGCGGAGGCCGTTCCCCAGCCCGTCGACAGGGCGAAATCGATCCCCGGAGTCAGGCTGCCGAAGCCGACGAGCGGCACCGACACAGCGCGCTTGATGGCCGCCACCTGTTCCTCGGTGGCGAAGGTCGGGAGGTAGGCATCGGCACCGGCCTCTTGGTAAGCGACGCCCCGCCGGATGGCCTCGTCGAGCGATCCCGAACCCCCGCCACCGACGTCATAGAGCTCGTCACAGCGGACGATGATCACGAAGTCGCGATCGATCCGCGCCGCCACGGCGGCCCGGATCCGCGACTGCATATCGCCGATCGACAGGAGGGCCCCGCTCCACCTCGAGTGCTTCGGCGGGATCTCGTCCTCCATATGGAGGCCCGCGATGCCGGCGTGCTCGTAGCGTTGGATGCTGCGGTACACATCGGCCACCGTCTCCCCGCACTGGTCGGCGTCGACGATCAGCGGGATCGAGATGACCTCGGCCACCCGGCCGGCCTGCTCTACCATCTCGGTCGGGGTGAAGACACCGTTGTCGGGTATGGCGTAGTGCATCATGCTCGTCCCGTGGCCACCCATGTAGGCGGCTGGGAAACCGACCTCCTCGACGATGCGGCCCGTTAGGGCGGAGTAGCACTCGGCCGCGAGAAACGGCTTCCCGGCCATGAGCGATCGCAACTGGTGGCGCGTGGACATTGGTGTGCCTCCCGATCAGGAGCCCCTGCGGCTCTGGAGGCCCGGGTCCCGATGGTAACGACCCTCGGCCGCACGCGGCGGCGCCGTGCGCCCGATCCCAATGTGGTCGGCGTTTTGCGCCCGACCACGCCGCCGATGAGAATCCCCCGAGGTGTTTCGCCCGATCGAAAAAGATGCGGCGCTCTTCGTGCCCGACGGCGACCTGTACGTGCCGACGCACTACTGCCAGGGACCGTGGGATCCGGGGGCGCAGTTCGGCGGGGCCCCCGCTGCCCTGATCGCAACGTTGGTCGACCAGACCCCGAGCCTCGTCCCGATGCAGATCGCGCGGCTCACCACGGACCTGATGCGACCCGTCCCGCTCACGCCGCTCAGGGCCGACGTACGCGTCGTCCGGGAAGGGAAGAAGATCCAGGTGGTGACGACGTCCCTCTTCGCCGATGACCTCGAGGTGACGCGGGCCACGGCGGTGCGCCTCCGCCGCGCCGCCGTCGAAGGCGACGATCTCCCCGACGGCCGCTTCTCCAATCCGTTGCCGACGCAGCCGAAGCCGGTGGATAAAGAGGTCTTCATGTTGCCGGAGCCGCCGGGCTCCCGACTGGCCATGGAGTACCTCTTCGAGGAGTTCGGGGGCTATTACAACGACCCCAACTGGATGCGCCTGCGCATCGACGTCATCGCCGGCGAGCGCCCACGTCCGGTGGCCAGGCTCGCGTTCGTGGCCGATACGGCCAGCGGGATGGGCCCGTTTCCGGTTGCTCCTCCCGGCTGGATCAACGCCGATGCCGCCATCAATGTCATCCGCGAGCCGCCCGGCGAATGGCTGTCACTCGATGGTCGGGGCTGGATCGGCCACACGGGAACCGGGCAGGTCCAAGCGACCATTTATGACACAGAGGGTGTCGTCTCGACGGTCTCGATGATCCGCTTGGTCGACCCGTCAACCTCCGCCTAGGCCCCGGTCACTGATCCGGTTCAGGCGGCGTGGGACTGGGAGATCCATGTGGCGTACATCTCGGCATAGTGGCCGCCCAACGCCACCAGCTCGTCGTGCGTGCCCAACTCCAACAGCCGGCCGTCGCCGACCACCACAATCCGGTCGGCGCGCATGGCGGTCGAGAGCCGGTGCGCGATGAGGACCGCCGTCCGCTGTTGGAGGAGCACGTCGAGCGCGGCTTCGATCATCGTCTCTGACTGCAGGTCCAGGTTGGAGGTGGCTTCGTCGAGTACGAGGACCCGAGGCTGGGCCATGAAGGCCCGGGCCAGCGCCACCAGCTGCCGCTCTCCTGAGGAGAGGGACTGGCCCCGCTCGTGGACCACGGTGTCGAGGCCGTAGGGGAGGCGGGCAATAAGGTCAGTGAGCCCCACCTTGTGCACGGCATCCCAGACGGCGTCGTCGGGCGCGTCCGGGCGGGCGAAGGAGATGTTGTCCCGGATCGACCCGGCGAAGAGGAAGGGCTCCTGGGGGACGACGCCCAGCTGGCTGCGCAACGACTTCATGGTGACGGCGCGCAGGTCGTAGCCGTCGATGAGCACCCGGCCCTCGGTGGGATCGTAGAAGCGCGTCACCAGCTTGGCCATGGTGGACTTGCCGGCGCCGGTGGCTCCCACGAAGGCCATCGTCTCGCCCGGCTCGATGGTGAGGTCGATGTCCTCCAGCACGGGGATCGCCGGGTCGTAGCCGAACGAGACGTGCTCGAAGCGAATCCGGCCGCGGATGGGCGGGAGGTCGACGGCGTCGGGGGCCTCCAGCACGGAGGGCTCGTTGTCCAGCAAGATGCGCAGCTTGATCACGGACGCCTGGCCCTGTTGGTAGGTGTTGTACTGCTGCACCAGGAGCTGGATGGGCTGGAAGAACCGGTTGACGTAGAGGAAGAAGGCGAAGAGCGCGCCGAGGGAGAGCTGATGGTGGAGGTACATGTTGCCGCCGACGGCCAGGATGACGACCTGCCCGACCACGCCGAGCAGCTGGGACCCCGGGCCGTAGACCCCGTTGAGACGGCCGGTGAAGTAATTGGCGTCGCGGTACTCGCCCACGATGTTGCGGTGTTTTACCACGTTGTAGCGCTGGCGGTTGTGGGCGGTGACCACCCGCACTCCCGACAGGCTCTCCGACAGGTCGGCCAACACCAGGGCGATCCCGTCGCGCACCCGGACATAGCCCCGTTCCGAGGCGCGCTTGAACCAGATCGACATGAGGGTGAGCGGAGGTATCACGACGACGATGGTGATGACGGCGAGGCGCGTGTTGGTGGTGAAGAGGAACCAGGTGATCACCAGCATGGTCAGGCCCTGGACGGCGAACTGGGCCAGTCCGTCCTGGAGCAGTTGCTGGAGGTTCTCGATGTCGCTCGTCATCCGGCTCATGACGACGCCGGCCTTCTCCTCGGTGAAGAAGTCCAGCGAGAGGCGCTGCAAGTGGCGGAAGATGGTGATCCGGAGGTCGTTCATGACCCAGGAGGCCAGCCGCCCCGTCACCCTGACCTGGCCCCACTGCGCGGCGCCCGATACGGCCACCGCGGCCAGATAGACGGCGGCGAGGATGACGACGAGGCCGAAGTTCCCGTGTCCGGGCTGCATCCCGTGGTTGATGGCGGTCTCGGTCAGCCACGGGCCGAGCTGGGTGGCCACGGCGATGATCGCCACCAAAAGGAGAGCCAGGGCGAGCATGCCCGGGTAGACCTTGAGCAGCCCGCTCAGGCTGAGCCGGCGCTTCTCGTCGGCCGAGGGCTGATGGGAGAACGTGACGTCGGATTCGCCCCGCTCCGGTTCTTGGGTCAGGAGGAGGTCGACACCGGCTTGGAGCTCCGAGGGGATCCCGCCGAACGGCATTCCAGGCTGCGCCGCTCCAGGTGGTCCTCCTCCCAGTCCCCCCCAGCCCGCGCCGCCGCCGCCGCCGAACATCAGAGCCCCGGTCCCGTGTCGGGATCCGCGGCGTCGTCGCCGCCCTCGAGGGGCTCGGCGTTCTCCACCGAGGCGGCCTGGGCCAACACTTCGGAGTAGAGGGGCGTGCTGGCCAGGAGCTGGTCGTGCGTGCCGTCGGCCACTATCCGCCCGCCGTCGAGGAGCACCACCCTGTCGGCCAGGCTGATGGTGGAGAGCCGGTGAGCGACGATGAGCGTCGTCCGGTCTTGCATCAGCACGCGCAGTGCGGAGTGGATCTTCTGCTCCACCTTCACGTCGATGGCACTGGTGGCGTCGTCGAGGATGAGGATGGGGGGGTTGATGAGGAGGGCGCGGGCGATGGCGATGCGCTNNTTATTTAGGGCTATAGCGACGGGAAATCGGTCAGAACGTGCGGCGCAGCCGCTCCATGATGACGCCAATCGCCGCCACCCGCGCGCTGAGCGGCGCCAGCGGAAAGGATTGCCGCAAACGACCGTGGATCTCGGCCGCCGATGGCGCCTCGATACCGGCGAATGCCGCCGCCATGGCGCGGGCCAAATCGGCTTCCGGCCGGCCGCTCAAGGTTGCCGGCACCATGCTGACGTCGCCGTAGGGGATCGGCGGTTGCACGCGTAAAGTGACACGGCGGGCGCGCATAAGCGGGCTCCAGGGAGGTTGCGATTCTCTCCTAACCCGCCACTTTTACAAAAGTTCCAATTACGGCCTGACGACAGAAGAGGGAAAGCGGACGACGGATTCGCTGTCGTCCTCGCGCTCCGGTCCGCGCTGCTCGCGAAGCTGCAAGCGATAGAACGAGGCATAACGGCCGCCTTTGCGCAGCAATTCCTCGTGGCGCCCGGATTCGACCACCAGCCCGCTCTCCACCACGAGAATGCAGTCCGCGTGCGTGATGGTGGCAAGCCGGTGGGCGATGACCAAAGTCGTTCGTCCCCGGCACAGCTCGGCGATCGCTTCCTGCACGTGGCGCTCGGATTCGGAATCGAGCGCCGCGGTCGCTTCGTCGAGCAGGATGATCGGCGCGTTCTTGACCAGCGCGCGGGCGATGGCGATGCGCTGCCGCTGCCCACCCGAGAGCGTGTAGCCGCGCTCACCGACCACGGTATCGTACCCGGCGGGAAGGTGGCGGATGAAGCCGTCGGCGCCGGCCGCCTGTGCCGCGGCCTCGACCTCCTCCTTCTTCGCGTCGGGCCGTCCGTAGGCGATATTGTCGCGGATGGAGACGGAGAAGAGGAAGGGCTCGTCGAGGACCACGCCGATGTTGGCCCGCAGGCTGGTCAACGTGAGGTCCCGCACGTCGTGATCGTCGACGTAGACGGCCCCACCGGTGACGTCGTAGAACCGGGCCAGCACCCGGGCCACCGTCGACTTGCCGCTGCCGGTCCGGCCGACCAGCGCCACGGTCTCGCCCGAGCGGAGGTGGAGGTTGAAGTCGGAGAGCACATCGGGATTGCCGCCGTCTTCCACCGAGAGGGCGACGCGGCTCTCGGTCCCGTAGGCGAAGCGAACGTTCTCGAAGCGGACGTCACCCCGGCTGTCGGTCAGGTCCACGGCCTCTGGACGATCGACCACGGTGGGCTGCTCGTCGAGGATCTCGTAGATGCGTTCGGCCGACGCGGAGGCCCGCTGGCCCATCATGATGAGCATCCCGAGCATCATGAACGGGGCCTGCATCATCAACAGGTAGGCGTTGAAGGCCAGGATGGCGCCGAAGCCGAGCGTCCCGTGAATAACCATGTAGCCGCCGAAGAGGAGAACCAGCGCCAGGCCGACCTGGGAGAGGTTCTGGATCACCGGCGAGAAGCGGGCCCGCAGATCGGCGTCCTTGATGTACCCCCACTGCACCCTGTCGGCCGCGGTGGCCAGTTGACGGAGCTGCTGCTCCTCGGCGGCGAACGACTTGACCACCCGCACGCCGTTGACGTTCTCGTCGACCACTGTGGCTACCTCGGCCAGGCGGGACTGGATGAGCCAGGACACCGGGAAGAGGACCTTGCGCATGCGCATGCCGGACCAGAAGATGAAGGGCATGGTGACCATGGCGATGAAGGCGAGCTCCACGTTGATGGAGAGCATGTACCCGAAGGCCACCAGTGCGATGGAGCACTGGACGAGGATCAACGGGGCGAAGGTGAGATACATCTGCACCGAACGGATGTCCGAGTTGGCCCGGGAGATGAGCTGCCCCGACTGGACCCGGTCGTAGAAGGGGAACGACATGCGGGTCAGGTGCTCGTAGATGCCGTTGCGCAGGTCGAACTCGATGGCGTAGGCCATTTTGTAGAGCGAGGTGCGCGAGAGGTAACCCGCCACCCCTCCGATCAACCCGAGCGCGATCACCCAGTCGACGTAGAAGTGCAGCGGCACGGTGTGGCGGACCAGCGAGTTGTCGATGGCGTGATTGAGCAGATCAGGGATCTGCACCTGGAGGACGAGCCCGACGAACGAGAGGATGATCGCGGTGAAGAAGGATCTCTTGTGAGCCGCCACAATCGGGAAGGCCCGTCGCAGCCATGTCTTGGACGAGTCGGGGTCGACGGTGGCCTTCGGCCTCTTGTAGTTGCTGGTGATCCCCATGGGGACATAGGCGGCGAGCGGGAGCCCTCGCGCCGTCGTCTGGGTTGCAGCCCCCGAGGCCGCCCCCGATGTTTCGTCGTCGTCCGCCGGCATCCCGGTGACCTGGTCTTCGGTCGTGCTCATCCCGACTCCGACCGGGCCTGGTGGAACTTGGCCAACGCCTGGCCCCACAGCTCCAAGGAGCGGAGCACCATCAACTCGTCCTCGGTGGGGAGGCAGGCGGCGATCGACGACAGGTACTCATCGACCGCGACGTCGGCCTCGGCCACAATGCGGGCGCCCTCTTCGGTGAGGCGGAGGGCGATGCGGCGGCGATCACCTTCCTCGTGCTTGCGGTCCACAAGGCCGCGAGCGACCAGGCCATCGATAATGGCGGTGACCGACGAGGGCCGTACGGCGAGACGTCCGGCCAGGCCCGACGCGGCGGCGGAGCCCTCGGCCAAAATGCCCAGCACCCGGTACTGGGGCAGGGTCAGGTCCATCTGGGCCAGGGCGAATTCCACCCGCTTGGACAGCCATGCGGTGACGCGGCCGTAGGTCCCCACGCTCGGTCTGTCACCTTTCGTTCGCGTCGGCGTCACGATCGGGGCCGCGGGGGGAGGGGTAGACACTTCGACCATCATACAGTTAGATACTCTAACTACAGCGGCCCGATGGTTGTCCACTCCGGGTCGAGCTGCCGCAGGAAGAGAGCACAGCGCTCCTGCTCCTCGGTTTCCCCGATGGACGCGGCGGCCTGCTCGAGGGCGTGGAGGGAGCGCAGGAAGCCCCGGTTCGACTCGTGGCGCCAGCGCACGTACCCCGATCCGCGCCAGCCGGCGGCGCGCAGGGCGTCGAGCCCGCGGTGGTAGCCGACCCGGGCGAAGGCGTAGCGGTCGATCGGGGCTTCGGCCAGCTCGGCCAGGGTGGCCCAGGCCTGCAGGCACCGCGGATCACGGGCGGCCACAGCCGAGACGGCGGCGCGCCGTTCGGCGGCGGGCAGCGCCACGGCGACAGCGAGGGCGTCGGCCACGGCGGGGTCGGGCGGTGGGAGCACGGTCTCGGGACTCCCGCTGGTGAACTGGACGGCGTGATCGGTGGACATCGCCCCATGTTAGGAGCGGTACTGTTCGCGCCACTGTGCGGACTCCCGCATCGCCGTCTTTCGAGGAGCACCCGGGTCTGTCGGGCCGGGGCCCCGAAGCGCGCGCCCTGGCCGACGAGCTGCGGCGGCTCATCCGCTTGTCGGTGAGCGCAGCCCCATCGGCCGCCGAGACGGCCGAGCTGACGGCGCAGCTGGCCGGGGTGGCCGACCGGCTGGAGGCGCACCTTCCGGCGGTTCCCTTCCCGCGTTTCTTGTCGCCAGCACAGAACGGCCCGCCGCGCGACCACGCCCTCGGGTGGTCCCTGCCGTTCGACCTCGTCATGGGTGCGTTCAACCCGCTCGCCCTGCCGGTGACGCTGGCGTTCGACCCCCCCAAGGCCATGGGCCGGGCCACCTTCGACGTGGCCTACGAGGGCGCACCGGGCTGCGTGCATGGCGGCGCGCTGGCGGCAACCTTCGACATGGTGCTCACGGCAGCCAATGTCGTGGCCGGCTCGACCGGCCCGACGGTTCGCCTGAGCCTGCGGTACCGACGGCCGACGCTCCTCGGAGAGGAAGCCCTCTTCGAAGGATGGGTCACCGAGGTGACGGCGCGCCGGGTCTTCAGCCTCGGGCGCATCGTCCAGGGCGGCGAAGTTACGGTGGAAGCCGAGGGCGAGTTCGCCATCCTGTCCCACGATGCCGTCGACCGCATGGCTTCAGGCCGTCGGAGTGCGTTCGACGGCGCCGGCACCGACTCCGCGGACTAGGGGCGGGGGTGCGACAGAGCCTGCAGCCCTCGCGCGCGCCCGGTGACTACCAATTCGTCCACCGCGTGCGCACCCGCTTCGCCGAGACCGACGCCATGGGCATCATCCACCATGCGGCCTACCTCCCCTATCTGGAAGAGGCGCGCGTGGAATTCCTCCGCCATGTCGGCCACCCCTACGACGCGGTGCGGGCGGAAGGCCTCAACTTCGCCGTGCTCGAGGTCATGGTGCAGTATCGCAAGCCACTGCTCTTCGACGACGTCCTCGACGTGCACCTGGTGCTGGGATCGGTCAGCCGGGCCACCTTCCAGCTGGCCTATCTGCTGACGGTCGCGCACGAGATGCGTGCCACCGCCGTCACTGTGCACGGGTGCGTCGACGCTAACGGGAAGGCGTTGCGCCTCCCGCCGTGGGTGGTCGCTCAGTCCGCTCCGTAGAAGGGGGCGCCGAAGGAGAAGATCCCGCCGTCGGACGCCACCAGCCAGTACCCACCCGTTGCGTTGTCGACCGCCATCCCGACCACCGGCGCGTTGAGGTGGGAACCGCCCGTCGAACCTTGATAGGTGGCATCGCCGTAGGCGAAGGTTCCCCCGTCGCTGGCCACGAAGAAGTAGCCCAGGTCGTCCGCGGTGGGCACCATCCCGTTCACGGGCTTGTTCAAGACGATGTTCCCGGTGGATCCGTAGAAGGGGGCGTTGAAGGAGAAGATCCCGCCGTCGCTCGCCGCCAGCCAGTACCCCCCGGTCTGGTAGTCCGGCGCGATGCCGACCACCGGCTTGTTCAGATGCCGGCTCCCCATGGAACCCGCAAAGGCGGCGTCGCCGAAGGTGAAGACCCCACCGTCGGACGCCGCGAGCCAATAGCCCTTTCCGTCCGCCGTGGGGGCCATGTCCACCACCGGGGCGTTCAGGCGCTGCCCTCCCATTGAGCCGTAGAACCCGGCGTCGCCGAAGGAGAAGATCCCNNGCCACCAGCCAGTAGCCGTTGCCGTCCGGTGTCGAGACGATGTGGGTGACCGGCGCCTGTAGAGCCTGGCCGGCCATGGAGCCGTAGTTGACCGCCGCCCCGTGGGCCGAGACTGCACCGGCCGCATCCGTCAGCCAGTAGCCGTCGCCACTCGGAGTGGCCGCCATGCCGACGACGGGACCGGCGAGGCCTCCGGGGCTGAGCGGCGGGGTCGGGACCGGGGCCGGGGCCGGGGCCGGGGGGACCGTGGTGCTCCAGTACCGGTAGGCCCCGTCATAGTCGTCCGAGTAGTCGTACATGAGTTGGGACATGGTATGGATCATGACCGGCACACCTATGCCGATGGCATCCCAGACGTCCCCGTTGCCGGCGTACACGCCGGAGTGGGAGAAGTGGTCGATCGTCCCGCCGAAGAAGACGACGTCACCGGGGAGCAATTGGTTCTGGTCCTGCGGAGGGATGAACGTGCCGACTCCGTTCAACTGGCTGCCGTCGGTGGGCAGGACGATCCCGGTGGCTTGGTAGACCGCGTATTGCGCCAGGGTCATACAGTCGAACCCCGCGGTGTTCCCCTCACACCCCGCCTCTTGGACTCCACCGTTCGTCGGCCCGTTGATGCTGCCCCCGCCGTCGCAGTACGCCACTCCGGCTTGCGACGCGGCAGCGCTCACGATCTGATCGCCTTGCGTCGCCGCCCCGGCGGGGCGGGCCTGCACGGTGACGACCACCCCGGTCAAGGCAGCGATCACCACCAGCGCGGCGATCGCCCTCACCATGGTCGGCACGCTGAAGAGTGGCGAACGCATTGGACACCCCGGGGAAGCAAGACGGACACCGCGCACTATCTTCCGCAACGTAGCAGTGCCGGTACCCGCCGGGCTGCCGGCCTGCCCGCTCGGCAGCTCGGGTCGCCGACCTCGGCGCAATGCCGGTAGCAGCGATCCCCGGTCCTACTCCCGCCGGGTCGCTCCTCAGGAACCAGCTGGTGCGCCGCGCAACTCCCAGCGGTTCCCCGCCGGGTCCTGGCAGAACACGATGCGGCCGCTTTCCTGGTCGAAGGTCCTGTACTTGTAGCCCGCCCGGTCGAACTTGGCTTCGAGCGCAGCCAGCTCCTCTCCGAGCTCCACCGCGACGTGCGCCAGGGCCGACGGGTGGTGTTCGGGATCCTCGCTCAGATGGATCTGCGTGCCGTCCGCGCATTCGAACCACTTTGCCATGGGCGGTGTGGAGGGCAAGAGGTCCATCCGCCGGTAGTCGAGGAAGTCAACGAGGAAGGCGGCTTCGGCCTCCGCTCCACCGACGGGAATGCTGAGGTTGACGTGGTGCAGGCGGAGCATGGGGTGATCGTAACAACACGGCGCCCGCGGGCGCCCTCACCGCCCGCTACGGCGGAGATCGGCCCTCGGGGCCACGCTGACCCTCGCCGGCCGGGGACCGGCCTTCTTCTCGCGCAGGGTGATTGCGCGCGTCGGGCAATCACGCGCCGCCCGTTTGGCGGCAGCGGCCAGTTCGGCCGGGAGCGGCTGGCCGTTCACCATCGGGTACCCCCATTCGTCGAGCACGATTGCTTCGGGGAGGAGCTCGGCGCAGTACCCGTAGGCATCGCACGCCACCGGATCGATGGTGATGCGCAAAGAGGTCATGTCAGATCGCCACCGCTTGTGGGAATCGCAAGGAGGTGGGTGCGTGCGACCGGGCACAGGGTGTCCCCGCCAGGTGGGCATCGACATCCGCGGCGAAAACATTGAGGGCGCTCGCCACCAGGTTGACCGCACCGTCGGGGTGCCGGCACGCGCCGCGGCCGCGTATCTCGCCGAGTCGCCGGTGCAGTCGGGCCATGAGGCCGCCGTCCGCGCTGCCCCGCGCCAGCAGGGCCAGGTCGTCGGCCACGGCCGGGAGTCCGTACACGCACGGACCGCACTGTCCTGCGCTCTGGCCGGCCAGGTAACGGGTGATACGGGCCGACTCGGCGACCCCGCACGCCGCCGGCCCCAGTACGACGATCACCCCTACGCCGGCCGTGGCGCCGATGGTACGCAAGGACATGGACGCATAGGGCGTGGCGAAGTGCGGGGGTGCGACCCAGGTGCCGCCGTAGCCGCCGACGAGGTAGGCCTGGGGCGAGTCGACCGGTGTGCCCAGCGCGACGATGTCGCACAGAGGAACGCCCCGGTCGACCTCCACCACGCCGGGCCGGGCCACGGCGCCGCCGATGGTGACGAGGCACGTACCGGGCTCCTCGGCCATTCCCCTGGCCCGGAACGGCTCATGTCCGTGACGGGCGATCAGCGCGATGTGGGCCAGCGTCTCGGTGTTGTGCACCAGTGCAGCGCGCCGTCCGATGCGCAGGGGACTCCCCTTGTCGGGCCGGAAGACGGGAAGGGAGAGGCCCCGCTCGATGAAATTCACCAGTGCCGACTCCTCCCCGCTCACGAAGCCGTCGGGCGGTCGCACCATTTCTTCGGCCACGCGGGCGTAGCGGGCGGTGCGGCGCTCGGTGATGGCATGGCGGACCGCCACCGCCACGGTGTCGCGGCCGGCGGGGATGCACATCACAATGCGGCTGGCGCGGCACACGGCGGCCAGGTACTGCGCGCCGTCGAGCACCAGGTGCGGCGCCCGCAACAAGAGCAGCTTGTCCTTGTCACTCGCCGGCTCGCTCTCCATGCCGTTGATCACGATCGTTCCGCCGGCGCCGGCGGCGCCGACCACGCCCAGCTTGATGGAAGAGGGAAACCCGCCCCCGCCGCGACCCGCCAGCCCGGACGCTTCGAGACTCGTCATCAGCGCGGCGCGCCATGACGCCTCTCCTCGCGATGCCACCTGGAGTGGCCCATGGGTCTCGATGTGACCGGCCAGATCGGTCGGGTGCCCGAGGAGTCGGTGCAGCGCACCGTGCGGAGGGGCCTGGCTGGCGCTATGCGTCACGGTGCGATCCTCTGGGGACAGTGGTGTGCGCAATGCGGGTGCGTGGCACCGCGGCGTGGGGGACGAACGTCTGCGCCGACTGCTGACGGGAAGTGACCCACAGGCGCCAGGCGAGCGCGAGTGCCACGGCGAGGACGCAGAGCGCACCGAGGCTGATCACCCAGTGCTCGCGGGAGTCGGTTCCCATGCCGAAGGTGTGTGCCAGCGCTACCGGCCAGCAGGCGTAGGCGAGCCAGTGGATGCCCCGCCAGGTGGCGGGCTTGAGACGCGCCCGGAGCAGGCTCGAGATGAACACGGCGCCCATGAGATCGAGGGCAACGGTCCCGATCCCGACCCAGAACCGGCTGTACGGCGAAGTGAAGGGCACCACGACGGCGAGCCAGCCAATATGGACGTAGGTGTCAAGGATGCTGGTCAGCACATGGATGGCCACGAAGACCATCGACAGGATGGAGATCCGGCGGTGAAGCTCCTGTTGGGCGAAGCCGGGCCAGTTGCGGGCCCGGGCTCGGTTCGTGGTGGCCAACCCGAGGACCATCGTGACCGTGAGCAGCACCAGCGACACGATGCCGCTCGCTCGCGTGGTGTACCACAGGGCGGTCGAGTTCATGGGGCACCGTCCGTGGGCCACCCACCAAGTGTGAACACTGCGCCGTCGTAACGCACCAGGCGGACTGCCTGGTCGAAGGCGCGCAATTCATCGAGGGCCCGCGCACCCCAGACGATGGCGGCCGTGCTGAGGGCGTTGGCGTGCACGCAGCTGGCACCGCACGCCGACACCAACGTCCAGTACGGCTCTGCACTCGAGCCGGTGGCCGGATCGATGATGTGGTGGACCCGCTCGTTGCCCACGGACCAACTCCGCACCGAGGTACTCGAGCTGGCCAGACCGCCTCGGCGGATGGCCACGGTCTGGTCCACGTCGGCTGCCGGTGTCGAAGAGTCCGCGGCGATGCCGATGGCCCAGCCCTCCGGCGGCGGGGGGCCGGCCACCGCCACGTCGCCGCCGACGCTCACCAGGGCGCCGATACCGAGGTGGTCTGCTATGCGGGTCGCGGCACGGTCTGCCACGAGCGCTTTTGCCGAGGACCCCAGATCGAGCCGGACCCCTCGGGGTATGCGCACCGTGCGCGTGCGCCGGTCGAGATGGATGTGCGCGAACCCCACGACGGGCCCGAGGGCAGCCGGCGGGGGAGGAGTGCGGGGGCCGATCTCGTCGAAGTCGCAGTCATAACCGAGCGCGGAGAGGGCATTGCCCACCGTCGGGTCCACCGCGCCGTGCGTCCTCTCGGCGACGGCGACGCCGACCTCGAGGGCGTCGAAGAGCCCGGCGGAAACCTGGACGGCGCGCCCGGCACCGGCGTGCACCGACTCGATCTCTGCATCGGGCCGGAAGCGGCTGCATGTCCGATCGATGACGTCGATTTCGTGGCGCAGGAGCGCTTCCGCGACGGCGCCGTCGGTGCCGGCGACGACAACCGTTGCAGTGGTGCCGATGGCGCGAAAGCTTCGGGTGGCGAGCATGGTGCCAGCCAGGGTGCTCATCGCGAGGTGCCCCCGGAGGTCACGACGGGACGGGTGGTGGTCCTGGTCGGCGGGGAGGTCGTGGTGGTCGTCGTCGGGGCCGAGGTGGTCGGTGTCGTCGTACCGCCGCTCGTCGCCGGCGTGGAGCTGGTCGTGGGGGTGGTCGATGTCGAGGTCGAGGTCGAGGAGGACGGTGCCAACGTGGTGTCGGATCCTGTCGAGGCGCCGGCCGACGAGCTTGCTCCCGGGTGCTCCTTGGCCACGACGACGGCGATCAGCGCGGTCGCTCCGGCGGCGGTGAGCGCCGCGGCGCGGGTCAGGCGGCGGATGCGGACGTCGGCGCGCTGGCGGGCTTCGGGGGAGCTGTGACGTGTGTGCTTCATCGGTGGAGAGGGCTTCCTCGTTGGGGGATGTCCCCATTGAAGGACGCCCGGTTGCCTCCGGCCCTAAGGCGGACTGTGGAGGGGCTGAGAAGCGCGCCGACCCCACCCTCGGAACCGAGCCGCCGGCGGGCGGGGCGGCTCCTGCACCACTGGACCTGGGGAATGGCGTGAAATTCGGGCATCGCGGTGCTCCCACCCTAAGGGGCGGAACTGACGCGAGCATGACGCCCCGCCAATGCTCCGGCGCACCGCACCCGCCAACTACCTGGGCATTCCCGTCGATCGACGGCCGTCGGCTCTTCATGTCCGCGTCAGTTCCGCCGGGTAGAAAGTGGAGGTGAGGGTGCTCGTGGCCGAGGACGATCAGGGGCTGCGGTCGGTGCTCGCGCGCGGCCTGCGTGAGAACGGGTACGCCGTCGATGCCGCTTCTGACGGCGAGCTGGCTCTGCGCTTCCTCGACACCTACGAGTACGAGGTCGTCGTGCTCGACTGGAGGATGCCCAAGGTTTCGGGACTCGAGGTCGTGGCGCGGCTGCGCCGCCGGGGGTCTGCCGTCCCGGTGTTGCTGCTCACCGCCCGGGATGGCGCCGGGGACCGGGTGACCGGGCTCGACGCCGGTGCCGACGACTATCTGGTCAAGCCGTTCGACTTCGGCGAGCTGCTGGCGCGCCTGCGGGCGTTGCAGCGCCGCGGGGAGGCCGTGCAGTCGCTGGTCATCTCGGTGGCCGACCTGCACCTCGACACCGTCACCCGCGAGGTCGCCGTGGGCCCGCACCGCACGCGCCTGACGGCGACCGAGCTCTCGCTCGTGGAGATCCTGATGCAGCGCTCGCCCGCGATCGTCTCGCGCCGCTCCATCGCCCTGGCGGTGTGGAACGAGGAGGCCGACGCTCTCGGGTCGAACACCCTCGACGTGCACGTGGCCCGGTTGCGGTCCAAGATCGCGGCCAGCGGCGCCAAGATCGAAGCGGTGCGGGCGCAGGGCTACCGAATCGTGGCGGTGTGAGCATGCGGCCGCGCTGGCGAAGCCCGTACGTGGCGCACGCCGCCCGCGTGGCTGCCGTGGCCTCGGTCGTCATCGGAGCGACGTACGTGTGCGTGGTCGCCGTTTTCGACGCATTCGACAAGAGCCGCCTCGTCGCGCAGGTCGACTCCCGGCTGAACGAGCGGCTCGAACTGGTGACCCGAGTGCCGGCGTCCGCCGGCGCAGCGGACAACTACGACAACGACCACGACGCGGACGACGCGCCGATATTCCTGTGGCAGATCCCTGCGGGCGGGCGGCCAGAACCGCTCACCCCGGGAGCACCGTTACTGGCCAAGGCGTCGTTGCCGGCCCCTCTGGTGCCCTTCGTGGCCGATCTCGGATCAGGATCCTTTCGGCTGGAGTTCCGCCAAAATGGGGAGCATCGCTTCATCGCGGGTCAGAGCCTCGCCGAGGTGGATCACGTCGAGAGCGACCTGATCGCGGTGGAATCGACCGCCGGTCCGGTGCTCCTGCTGGCGGTGTTCTTCGGCACCCTGCTCATCGGCATCAAGGCGGCCAGCCCGGTGGAGTCGGCGCGTCGTCGTCAGCTGGAGTTCACCGCCGATGCGTCCCACGAGCTCCGTACCCCGCTCAGCGTCATTGAGGCGGAAGTGAGCCTCGCACTCAGCAGCCCGCGCAGTGCCGATGTCTACCGGGACACCCTCCGTCGGGTGAGCCGGGAGAGCCTGCGCCTCCGGGACATCGTCGAGGATCTCCTGTGGCTGTCCCGGTTCGACGCCGAGCCGCCACCGCCCGGGGACGAGCCAGTGGACGTGTCCGCGGTGGCGGAGGCGTGTGCCGATCGCTTCGACGCGGTGGCCCGGAGGAAAGGCATCACCCTCTCGGTGCTCCGCCAGGGAGGCGGGAGCGCGTGGGTGAATGCTCCACCAGAATGGATCGACCGACTGACCGGGGTACTGGTGGACAACGCATGCCGCTATGCGGGGAGCGGGGGGTTGGTGCGCATCACCGCGGGCGCGCAGGGCAACCGGGTGAGCCTTGTGGTGGAGGACAGCGGACCCGGGATCGCGCCCGAGGCGCAGGCCGGGCTCTTTGACCGGTTCAGCCGGGCCACCGACTTGGGGGATGGAGCCGGGCTCGGCCTCGCCATCGGCGACGCCGTGGTGCGCGCCACCGGTGGCGAATGGCGCGTGGGTGACGCCGCGCTGGGCGGCGCCCGCATGGAGGTGCGCTGGCATCGGTCGTCGGGGCCGCGGACGAGCGGTCCACGTGCGTCGCCGCTCGACGCACGCACTGCTCCCGGGGCAGAGCGCGAGGCACGGTTGCGGACCTGACGCTCGTCGCATCGGCCGGCGTCGGCGTGGTGGCGCTATCCGGCGACGTTGGTGGAGGGACTAGACGAGCTGCCGCCGGTCTGGGGGACGGTGCTCCCGCCGCACGATCCCACGGTGGAGGTCGTCGGGGGAGTGCAGGGTCCGCCGCTCGGCGCCGACGCCGGGGGTGAGAACGGCAGCGGCACTGTCGTCACCCCGCTCGCCGAGGTGATCTGGCCCGACGTGACGTTCTGGTCGCCCGGCCACCACGCCACGAACCACCCGGCGGCCGTGGTGGCTTCGACAGCCACCCCGTCGCTGCGGACCAGGGTCACGCCCGTGATGCCGGAGTCGATCTGGCCCTCGACGAGGGTGTAGGGGCCGTCATTGGTCATAAAGAAATGTTCCACCGACATGGCCTGTACGCCACCGGAAGCGACCCGGCCGCCCTCCACCGAGGTGAAGCCGCCGCCGCTTGCAGGGTTTTGCCCGCTCCCGCCAACATTGGACCGCTGGACGGTGGAAGAGAATTGCCTCGTCGACCCCCCGTCAGAGGTGGCGCTGTGGTTGACCACGGTGAAGGAAGGCCCTGCGAAGCAGGTCGCGACGTCGCCGTTGTCCTGGTAGATGACGACGGTGTACGGCCCACGGACGTCGGTGGCGACAGGCGCCCAGGGGCCGGTGTCATTCGATCCCGAGAACAACGCCGGCATCGACGCCAGGCTGGCCTGGCAGTTGGCGTTGGCGGCGGCGGGCGGGCTGGCAGCAGGCATCGGCGTGGCGCTCCAGCCGGCGAATGCAGCCTGCGCGCTCCCGAGCACGGCGACTGAGATCACGGTCCCCACGGCCGCGGCTCCTGTCAGCGCACCCACGGTGAAGCGGGGCGAGACGCGGCGGGTGCGCGGGTGGTAGTCAACCGCGCGCAGACGCGCCGCAGCATCGGGCGGGACGGCTGACGCGCGCGCTGCGAACGCCTTGGTCAGTTCAGCTTCCAGGTCCAGGCTCATGGTGCTGTGCTCCTTTCGTTTCGTAGACGGGTTGAAGGTCGAGGTGTTCGTTTTCGGGCCGTCCCGGCCCCATCTTCTGGCGCAATCGCTCCAGAGCGCGGGACGTCGTGCTCTTGACGGTGCCCACGGAGCAGCCCAGGATCGCGGCCACCTGCGTCTCGGGAAGGTCCTCGAAGTAACGCAGGACGAGAGTGGCCCGCTGGCGTGGCGCGAGTTCCGCCAGGGCTCCGACGAGCTCCGGCGTCGCCTCCACCAGCCCCAGCGCCCGCGCCGCCGCCTCGTCCGCCCGCTCCTCGTGTGGCGGCCCGGAGCGGACCAGCTCGGAGCGGTGGCGGTACCGGCGCTTGGCATCATCGAGTGCGAGATTGAAGAGCACCCGGCGGGCGTACGCGGCGGGATGCTCCATCAACCGCACGCGTGGCCACCTCCTGGCGATCCGGAACAAGCTCTCTTGCACGAGATCCTCAGCGCCGGCGAGGTCCCACACCACGAGGTAGGCGGTCCGCAAAAGGTCGTCGGCGCAGCCGGCGACGAACTGCTCGAAGTCCCCCCGACCCTGACGGTGCGCCACGCGAGGCATCAAGCTTCTCGTCGGCCGCACGTGTCCATCATCCTCTTAACCCCCGCCCGTCCGTAAAAGGTTGCGTCGCTCGTCGAGATGCGGCCGGTTGCGTCCTGCGCCCCAGCGTGCGGCTGCTTGCAGAGGGCGTCACCAGCCGGCGGAGGGGAGCGTTGCCCGTCCACTGCCCGTGCCTGGGAAGATTCTTGACTAAATCACTCAGATTTAGTAACTTCATAGGAAATGAAGACCAGGACTATCCCACGGATTGCGGGCGCGCTCGCGTGCCTCGCCGCCTTTGTTCCGCTGATGGCCGCCGGAGTCTCCGGCGCCGGAGCCACGACGTCATCGATCCACCACGGGGCGCGGGAGGCATCCATCCCTCCGGGCACCGTCCTGCGGGTTGGCGAGCAGCTCAAGAACCTTTCCACCGTCCTGTCTCTCGGGCATGAGAATCAGAACTTCCCGTACCAGGTGCAGTACGACGAGTTCGTGGGCGGCCCGAGCATGCTGCAGGCCTTCGAGGGTGGTTCGCTGGACGTGGGGTACATCGCCAGCACCCCGCTGATCTTCGCTCAGGCAGCGGCACAGCAGGTCACCGCGGTGGCCGGTTGGGCAACAGCGGGTACGGCGTACGCGCTCGTCAGCGCGCCGGGCGTCCGGTCCATCAAGTCCTGGGCCGACCTGAAGGGAAAGCGCGTGGCCTATCAACAGGGGACCGCTGTCGAGTCGGCTCTTCTCGAGGGCCTCAAAACGGCCGGCCTCACCCTGCGCGACATCACGTCCGTGAACCTCCCCACCACGCAGATCGCAGCAGCGTTACAAGGCGGATCGGCCGATGCCGGCATTGAGGTCGAACCGCTCCTCAGCGCCTACCTGCAAGCGAATCCCAGCGCCCGTGTCATCGCACACCCGGGCGCAATCACCGAGAAGGCAGGCTTCTTGGTTGCCACCTCCTCGGCTCTGGCCAACAAGTCCGTCTCGGCGGCCCTGGCCGACTACATCTCGCGCCTCATCAAGGCCTATGCCTACCTAAAGACGCACCCGCGCGCCGTCATCCAATCGGTCTACGAGGGCCAGTACGGGCTCACTCCGCAGCGCGCCGCGGCCGTCTCGGCTGCCGTGGGATCGACGAGCTTTTTCGCACTTCCGGGCGGCATTGTGGGGCCGCAACAGAACCTGGCCAACCTCTACCTGGCCGCGGGGTCGATCCCCGCGCGGATCAATGTGGCCAAGGAGTTCGACGCGCGCTTCAATTCTCTCGTTTCGTCGGTGCAGGGCTCATGACGCTGTCCGAGGTCCTCGGGCCTCCGGTGCAGCGAGGCCAGGTGATCGCCGACCTGGCCCCCGACCGCTCACCCTCCGCCGCCCCACGCCTCATCCAGCTTCCGACGGCGGAGGTCGACGCACCGCGGCGGCGACTGCAATCGCTGCGTGCCGGTCCGCAGCGCCTCTTGGGCGTGGCGTTGTTGATCACCGTGTGGGAGATCGCCAGCCTGGCCGGATGGATCCGACCCCAGGACCTCGCCGCACCAACGTCCGTCGTCTCGATGGGGGCGCACCTGCTGGCCAACGGCACTCTGGAGACGGCACTGTGGGCCTCGCTGCAGCGGGTCTTCTGGGGCCTCGCCGTCGGCGTCCCGCTCGGGGCGGTCCTGGCTGTGGTGGCGGGACTCAGCCGGACCGGAGAGAACCTCATTGACGGCAACGTCCAGATGCTGCGGTTCGTCCCGATCATCGGCCTGTCGTCCCTCTTCGTCCTCTGGCTGGGCGTTGGCGAGACGGCCAAGATCTCCATGGTCGCCATGGGGGTGATGTTCCCCATCTACATCAACACCTACGCTGCCATTCGCTCCATCGATCCCCGCTACGAAGAGCTGGCCGATGTGGTCGGTCTCGGCCGCTGGGGACGTGTACGACGCATTGTGCTGCCGGCCGCACTGCCCGGCTTCCTGGTTGGCCTCCGGATGGCCATGGCGGTGGCCTGGCTCCTCCTGGTCTTCGCCGAGCAGATCAATGCCTCGAGCGGTCTCGGCTACCTCATCGTGCAGGCGCAGACGTACTTCCAGTCGAACGTGATCGTGGTGTGCCTCGCCTGTTACGCCATCTTGGGCCTCCTCACCGACGTCCTCGTCCGCACACTCGAACGACTTTTCCTGAGATGGCAGCCCGGACGATGACGGTCACCTCGGTTTCCGCCGCCGCGACGATCGCGACCGATCAGGCCGTGCTGGTCCGGGGCCTTCGACGCTCCTTCGGGTCACGCGAGGTGCTCCGCGGGATAGACCTGGAGATCCGCCGCGAGGAATTCGTCGCGTTGCTGGGGCGAAGCGGTTCGGGCAAGAGCACAATTCTGCGGGCCCTGGCCGGATTGGATAAAGGCGCCACCGGTGAGGTCTTTGTCCCGCGCCAGCGTTCCGTGGTGTACCAGGACCCGAGATTGCTCCCGTGGGCCAGGGTGCTCAGCAATGTGGTCCTTGGGCTCGAGGGAGAGGACGCGACCTCCCGGGGTCGTCTGGCACTCGACGAGGTCGGCTTGCGCGCCCATGAGGACGACTGGCCGAAGACCCTCTCGGGAGGGGAGGCACAACGTGTGTCAATCGCCCGCGCCCTCGTGCGTGAGCCGGACCTCCTGCTCCTGGACGAACCGTTCGGGGCGCTCGACGCCCTCACCCGGATCCGGATGCACAAATTGGTGGTCCGGCTGCACAAACGGCATCACCCTGCGGTCCTCTTCGTCACACACGACGTCGACGAGGCCATCCTTCTGGCCGACCGGGTCCTCGTCCTGACCGACGGGCGACTCTCCCTCGATCTGCCCGTCCAGATCGACGGTCCGAGGTTGAGGTCGGATCCAGCGTTTGCCGAGCTCCGAGCCCGACTGCTGGCCGAGCTCGGGGTGGACGAGCTCAGTGAGGGCGCCGGGCCCGGCCGCGGGCACCTCCATTTCGCGAACCCAATCGATGTACCCGACTCAGAACAGGAGATAGTGACATGATGACCACATTGACCAGCACCGACCTGGAAGTGACGCACCTCTCGCGGTCGATTGGTGCCGAGATCCGGGGCGTGGACCTCCGTGACATCGACGACGCAACGGTCGCCGCGATCCGCCAGGTTTGGCTCGACCGCAAAGTCGTCTTCTTCCCCGGCCAGAACCTCGACGAGGCAGCACACCAGGGCTTCGCCGCCCGCTTCGGCGAGCTCACCGAGGGACACCCGGTGATCCCGAGCGTCGAGGGCTACCCCAACCTGTTCGAGATCGATTACTCCAAAGCCCGCGACCTCTATGCCACCTACGGGGACGTGGCGTCGAGGAGCCCGGGCCTCAGCTGGCACACCGACGTCACCTTCGTTCAGCGTCCGCCGGCGGGCTCCATCCTCCGCGCCGTCGTCATCCCGGCTGCGGGGGGTGACACGGCCTTCTCCAATCAGCAGGCCGCCTTCGAGGCGTTGAGCCCCGCCCTCCAGAACTTCCTGTCCGGTTTGCACGCCGTGCACGACGGCAGAGCCCAATTCAGCGGGGTGCTCGAGCAGGTCGGCCAGGGCAAGTGGGAGGGCAAGGAGGTTCCCGCCATCGAGCCAGTGGTCCACCCCGTCGTCCGGACGCATCCAGAGACCGGGGCCAAGGTTCTGTTCGTGAATCCCGGATTCACGTCGCACATCGTGGAGCTCAACCGCGTCGAAAGCGACGCGCTCCTGGCCTACCTCTACGCCCACTCGGTGCGACCGGAGTTCACCGTTCGCTACCACTGGAGCGCCGGGGACCTCGGGTTCTGGGACAACCGGGCGACCCAGCACTCCGTGGTCGGCGACTTCGGTGACCAGCACCGGGTCATTCAGCGAGTCACCCTCAAAGGCGACGAGCCGGTCTGAGTAGCCCCGCTACGTCGTGGCGCCGGTTCCTCAGAACGGGGCCGCGCACTCAAGAGGCCACGTGGGCCCTCCACGGTTCGACGTCCATCTTCGGGTAGCGATCGGAGAGCTTCTCCAGTAGCGATGCACTCCAGATCGGATGACCCGGTGGTGGGAATCCGAAGAGCTCCAGTTCCCGAGGAGTGGAACCTTCCACGAATGTGGTCCATTCCGGTCCGGTGGAACGCGATTGCTGCTGGTCGTAACCTATCCAGTCCAATCCGGCCCGCTTGAAGGCCAGGGCGACGACGAAGCGAGCCGAATTCGACGAGCCGAACGGTGCACCACGATGGAACACGTCGGAGCGGTAGGCCAGATACGAGCCGCGGACTCCCGGCGCAGCCCTCTCGGCGGCGTAGAGGTCCGGGTCCATGCGGGGAAGGACCACCTGATACGGCGAGTGCACATTGACCGAGTCGCGGACGGAGACCATTCGCGTGGGGTTGTCGGCTTCCGTGACATCGGAGAAGTAGAGGAATCCCTCGAGGTTCCACCATGGCGGCTCGCCCACCGCGGGGAGCCATGAGTGGTTGCGGTCGGTGTGCATGGGCTGTTCGTAGTTCGTCAACCCCGCGTACTTGGCGCTGGCGTGCGCTTGGTAGAGGCGAATGTCTGTGTCCCCGAGAGCCCGCTCGGCGAAATTGACGAGTGAGCTGTGCACACAGAGTCGGTTGAGGGTCCCCGAGCCGGCAAAGGGGAACGCTCCCATCCATCGCTGCTGTTCGGGCCGGAACCCCGGGCCATCGTCCGGCCAGACGTAGTCGGGCTCCGGTACCGAGGGCCTTCCCTTCCATCGCTCGGTGACGCCTTCGGGGTCGGCGTGATACTCCTGCGCGCTCGGGAAGACGTTGCGAAGATCGTCCGTCGCAGCGTCGACCTCGTCGGCGCCTATGAGCCCATTGAGGAGCACCCACCCCTCGGTGCGCCAGGTGTCCACCTCTGCGTCAGTGGCGAGTCGTGAACTCACATCGTCTCCTTGCCCTCGGTCCGGCATCGTCGGGTCATCGAAGCTCGTCGCGCGGTAGAGGCCCTCGATAGACGCGCAACAATAAAGCACCAGCAAGGATGTGATCTACGCTCGCTTCACCCGTGGTCAGCTCGGCGTGGCGGGGAGGGAGGTCACGATGTGATGCTCAGCGCGCGCCCGCGCCAGCGCCGTCTTGCCCCCTTCGTGCGGTCGGCGGTCCCCCTCCTGGTCCTCGCAGTCACGGGTCTCGTGGCCGTGCCGCCGGCCGCCGAAGTGGCCGGAGAGAGTGTTACGGAGATCGGTGGGTTCAATTCGGTGGCGTGCCCCTCGAGCTCCCAATGCCTCGGCGTCGGCATCACCTTCGCCACAGCCACGTCCGGTGCCGTGGGTGCGGCCGCTCCGCTCACGGGCGACGCCGCACCAGGCGGCGCCAGCCAACCCGTGCAGACCATTCCGGGTACTGAGCTGCTCTCCGCGGTGAGTTGCGATTCTGGCAGGCAGTGCCTGGCTGTTGGGGAGAACCCGAGTGCGTCGGACGGGGTGGCCGTTCGTCTCGATCCGGCAACCGGGGCCCTGGTGGCTGGTCAGAGCGTGCACAGCATCGCTGGGATCTCCCTGGCGGCAGTGGCGTGCCCATCGACCACACGGTGCCTGGCCGTTGGGCATACTCCGGACGGACAGGGCGCGGCGGTGTCGCTCAATCCGGCTTCCGGTGCGATCGCGGCGGGGACGGCCGTCCAGATGGTCCCGGGTACGGGCGGCGAGGGGCTCGAAGGGGTGGCGTGTGCCGACCCCACCGAGTGCCTGGCGGTGGGGGAGAACGCAGGTTCGTCGGCCGGTGTGGCGGTGCCGCTCAATCCGGCAACCGGCGCGCGCACGAAGGGACAGAGTGCCCAGAACGTCACGACCAAGGGGATACTCGTTGGCGTCAGTTGCCCATCGGTGACCATCTGCCTGGCGGTCGGTTGGGGCGCAGACGAACCGTCGGTGACCGTACCACTGGATCCGTCAACCGGAATGGTCCCCAGTGGGCAGAGGGATCAGACGATTTCGTCCAGCGCGGCGAAGTTGAATGCCGTGAGTTGCCCTTCCGTCGCACAGTGCCTTGCCGTCGGCAATGACAACGGTGACCCGTCCAACGGGCAGGCGGTCGCGCTGAGCCCGGTCACTGGTGACATCTCGAGCGGACAGGCGATTCAGAGCGTGACCGGGTCCGGCGCACTGAACGGGGCCTTCTGTGTGTCCGCGACCCAATGTGTTGTTGCCGGCTCGGGCTTCGAGGCTTCGGGGGGCGCCTGGCTGGTGCTGAGTGCCGCCACGGGGAGTCCCAGTTCACCGCTGGCGACGACGCCTCCCTCGACCCCGTCCACCGGGTCGGCCGCTCCGCCCCCGACAACGGTCATCGCGGCGGGCTCCCGCCCCTTGCCCCCGGCCGGAGGCAACCTGCTCCCTGTGCTGGCCGGAGGCATCGCGTTCGTGGCCGGAGGCGTCGCGCTCGTCGGCGTCACGTCGCGTCGGCATCGCAAGAGGACCACCACAGCAGGCGGGGAATAGCGGCCGGCCGGTGCGCGATACAGCGGATCGTCACTCTGTGAGGGGACGGCGGATCAGACCGCGCGCGGTCTACTTCTTGATGTAGATACCGGCCAGGTTGGTGTGACACTGGCCGATCGGGGCCTGGACGGTGCCACCGACCACGCTCTTGTTGTACCCGACGAGCGAGGGTTCGAAGACCAGCGGGACCTCGGCGCCGATGGACATGGCCAGGGCACCGGCCTTCTGCATGTACGGCCCCTGCTGTTGGGCGGTCACGTACTGGAGGGCCTGCTTGATGTAGGGGGCGAGCCGTGCATTGGCGGTCCCGAAGTGCTGGGTCAGGAAGCCGATCGGAAGGAATTCGTTCTCGAAGTTGTTGGCCAGGTCCGGCCCATTTGACAACTGCTCCGTGAGGAGCGCGTCGCCCTCGCCCTTGATGTAGACGTTGGTCAGCAGGTCGGAGGGGTCGACCTGCTGCAAATTGATGTTGAACCCGGCGGGCGTCGCCTGCTGCTGAATGATCTGGGCGGCTTGGGCCAACGAGGGATCATCGCTCGGGACCACGAGCGTGAACGAGACCCCCTTGGAGAACCCCGCGGCCTTCAGCATGGCCTTGGCTTTCGCTGGCTGATAGGAGTACCTGTTCCCCACCGCCTTGTTGTAGCCGGGGGACCACGAGGGGAATGGCTGGAAGGCCGGCTCGCCGAGGCCGTCGTAGACCACCCGGTCGAGGGCGTTGCGGTCGACTGCATACTCCAGCGCGGCGCCGACCTTTGAGTTGTTGAACGGGGCGACGTTCTGCCGCATCTGCAGGTCCACGTAGTCGTAGGACTTGCCCACCACCACCGCGAGGTCGGGCTGGGCCTTGACCGCGGCGACGTCGCCTGGCTCGAGCGTCGCCATGTCGATGGCGCCCGACTCGAGGGCAGTGACGATCTGCGGACCGTTCGAGGCCTGGACGAAATCGACGCCACCGAGCAGGTACTGGCCCTTGTTCCAGTACTTGGGGTTGGCGGCGAGCTTGATGGAGGACCCCACCTGGTAGCTCTTCAAGACGAACGGCCCGGCTCCGACCGGGTTGGTTTTGTCCGTACTTATGGTGCTGGGGTCGTAGATCGTGCCGTCCGAGTGGTACATCGCCTGGATGACGTCGCCGGGAATCGGGTTGGAGAGGTTGAGCACCAGGGTGAGGGGATTCAGCACATCGATCGTCGAGATGGCGGTCAACGTGGTCAGCAAGGGACTCTGACGGCTGTACAGAAGGCTCGTCTTGATGGCGTTGGCGTCGACCGGGTCACCGTTGGAGAACACGACACCTGGCCGGAGGTGGAGGGTCACCGTGTTCGGTGTCGACGACCAGCTCAAAATAACGTTGGGAAGGAAGGCCGTGTTGGTGATGCCGAGGCCCGAGGCGTAGATGTTCGAGAGGATGGCGAACCCGCAAGGATTGAGGGATTGCTCAGGATTAAAGGTGTTGTCGAACTCGCTGTTCAGGTCGATGCCGTAGGTGAGGACCCCGTTGGGATTTGCGTTCTTGGGGACCGATGCGCCCGCGGTCACAGGCAGCAGCAGAGACGCGCCGGCCAACGCGGCAGCGACCATCGCGCAGAGACCCAGGAACCCACCACGCCGGCCCGCGGCGCGAGACCTCGTGCGACCGACTCTGCGCCCCTGCTCCGCCAGCATCACCATGCATTCCTCACTTCGCTCGGGTCCGCCACCGGCGTCTGGTCCGCGGCTTGAGGGCGGAGAACGCTTGAGCCTACGCAGGGAAGCCATGCCGCTGTCAACAGCGGCCCAAAACAGACCCCGAGCAACTGCTTCCCAGCGGGCCGGAGTCCGCCAACTCATGGCATGTGGCTCGAACGTGAGGCGAATCGTGTGCGAGGGCAGTCAACCGATGTTCGGCCGAATACTTGGATTCCGCAGATCCATTCACAACATGCACCGCCGTCTTTATCGACGCAGACAACGCCCGTACGAGGCAAGCTATGGCCATGACCAATGACACCGATCGCCACGTCGTCGTTCTGGCACCCATGCCCCTCGAGATGGATGCCATCGTGACGGCCTTTGGGCTCAGCCCCACCAGCGACGCCAAGGGCGCGCCCTGGACCGGCAACGTCGGCAATTCGCACGTGACCGCCATTCACATCGGTATGGGTCCACCGTTGACCCGTGCAGCTCTAACTCGCTTGTTTGACGAGTCGTCGCCGGATCACTTTCACGTCGACCACGTGATGATCGCCGGCATATGCGGCGGCCTCGACCCGGACCTCGAGGTCGGCACACTGATCAATCCCGAGATCATCATCGAGCACTCGAGTGGCGCGGCGTACCGGCACACCCCGCCCGGAGATGCGCCCCAAAGTGGCAAGCTCATGACAACCGAGGGCGTGACGCTTGACCACGGGCTGAGCCAGCGGTTCTTGGAAGAAGGCTGCCTCGGCGTGGACATGGAGTCCTCGGCCGTCGCAGAGGTCTGCGAGGCACGCGGCTTTCCATGGTCGGTCTATCGATGCATTGGCGACCGGTGGTTGGACAATCTGCTTGACGCGCGGTTCGTTGCGCTGACTAACCCCGATGGCTCCGGTCAGACGGCTGAGATCAGTCGGCTCATCGCGGCAGAACCCGAACTGGCGGTGAAGCTAGAACGCCTCAGCAGCGACACCACCAGGGCCGCGCGGCTGGCGGCCGAAGCAGCGGTCCGCGGCTGCCTCGCTCTGGAGAGCTGAAATTATACAAACTCAGGGACCGTAGATCGAGCCGGTAGGGCGGTTCTGCCTTACGGCTTCGTATCTCGCCGAACTCGCCTCTACAAATGCACACGGAGAAGTCCTCGTGCGCGATGGCATTGCTCATGGCCCGCGACCGATAGCGAAAGGTCATGCACGATTCGAGTGACGCCCATGTCTCCTTTGCACCTACTGGGCTTGGCGGAGCCTCAGTTCCGTTGCCGATTGGTCGCTAACAGGTTGAAAGGCTCGAACGCTGCAACAGATTCGGTAATTTTCTGAGGAATTGTGCACTCGACAACTTATGGTTGTGAGATGGACGTAGCGGAGGTGACAAAGTCTCGCTGGACAAAGTCGCTCGGTTCGCTCCGGAGTGACGCGCGCCTATTCGCACGCACCTTGAGGGATCGCTCTCACGCAACGTCTGAATTGTTCGTCGTTGGTGACCCTGGATGTGAGCCGTGGCATTTCGCCGCGCACATGACCGATGAAGCAATACTGAACGGTCGCCGTGATTTGGTTCCGACACTGTTACGTTGGACAGTTCCACCGGGGGCACCATCTCATTTGTCAGTGTCTGTCGACGAGATGCTACGGATATCGTCCAATCGGACGATCCTCGTCATCAACCCCGTCGACAGTGCGTTTCCTGAGCTATTGGAACGGGTGCATGTGGCCAAGAAGCGGGGATCACGGATTATGACTCTCCATCGTGGGGATGCTGAGTTGGTCGATCTCTCGCACGAGACGTTGGCGGTCAATGCCTCGAGGCCGATCAGAGAATTTGATTTCGCGCAACACGTGATCACCGACATGACTCCGGAGGCCTCGAGGCACAGATGGCACCATCTTCACAGGGGTTGAATCTGCCCCCTCCGTAGTGATGTGAGGGAGCTGTTCGGAATGATCCAGGTCACGCTTGGTGTGCCTGTGTTGCGCGTTTGTTGGGCTTAACGAGTCCAAATGTTGTCGGCCGTCCGAGATAGTTAGCGGATGCGCCAGTCGGACCACGCTGACCGCTGGCGAGCGCGCGGCGGAATCTCGACAATTATCAGCGTGGGCGTGTATCTGCTGCCCGTCCTCATCGCCATCGCCACTGGAGCTGAAGTCTCCAGGATCGTATCCACACCCCATTCCGGAATCGCTCTGTTGGCCTGGTGGGTGATGGTCCTGGTAGTTCCCGCGGTCGTGTACGGCGTGGTCAGTCGTGTGAGTCGCCGAGCGTTGCCATTGGCGGCTCTCATGAGGATGACCCTGGTCTTCCCTGATAAGGCTCCGAGTCGCATGGCGGTCGCTCGGCGTGCCGGTAGCACTCGAGGGCTGGAGCGACAATTGGCTGAAGCTCGCGCCAGTGGTATTCAAGATGGCCCTGCGGTCGCGGCCGAGCAAATTCTGGCGCTCGCCGCCTCGTTGAACGTCCACGATCGACTTACCCGTGGCCACTCTGAGCGCGTCCGAGTAGTGACAGACCTCATTGCAGATGAGCTCAAGTTGCCCCAGGCCGATCGCGACCGTCTGCGCTGGTCAGCGTTGCTGCACGATATTGGAAAGCTCACCGTCCCCAGTTCGATCCTGAACAAGCCCGGTAAACCAGATGATGACGAGTGGAGCATCCTGCAGGGCCACCCATTGGAAGGAGCGCGCCTCGCTGCGCCGCTCGCGAGCTGGCTCGGCACATGGGCCGACACCATTGCGCAGCATCACGAGAAATATGACGGCAGTGGTTACCCCTACGGGATAAAGGGCGAGGAGATATCGCTCGGGGGGCGTATCGTGGCCGTGGCGGACTGCTTCGAGACGATGACGGCAGTTCGTTCGTACAAAGCGGCGATGACCGCTGAGGCGGCGAGGCGGGAGCTTGCGGCTTGCGCGGGGCGACATTTCGATCCGGTCATCGTCCGAGCCTTCTTGGAAGCATCTGTCGGAAACGTTCGAGTTCTCGGCGGTCCGCTCTCGTGGCTAGGTGAGATTCCGTTTCTCAATGGGGCTCCTCGACTGGGACAGTTGGCTGCAACGGCCGGGCAGGCCTTCACCTGGGCCGTCGCGGTCGCAGGGATCAGTGTGGTCGCAGTCGCTGGAGTGCATCACCCATCGTCTCAGCACTTGCGTAGTGCCGATGCGGTCGCAATTGGTTCCAAGACGAGGTCGAGCCATTCAAATGGTTCATCAAGAAGTCCGAGTAGTTCATCAGGAGATCCGAGCCCTGTACCTGGCGTGTCGACATTCCAACCTGGCGCGGCGTCGCCCATACCCAGCCCGTCCTTCCCCGTGGCTTCAGGGAGGGTAGCCGGGAGCGTGACCGCCGCCGCCCCGCCTTTACAGGGCGGTTCTCCGCCCAACGGCAACAGCGCCGGACCGAGTGCAGCGACGGCCGGCACGGGTGCGCCGTCGGCCCCTTCGGCTCCGCTCACCCCGGCGACGGTGCCCTTGGCGCCCAGCGCGCTCAGCGGTGTGGTGGGCGACTCCCAAGTCACCTTGTCGTGGACCGCCCCGAGCGGTGATGGTGGAGACCCGATCACCGGCTACGTGGTCACCCCCTACATCGGTGCGAGCGCCCAGTCGCCCACGCTGTTCCCCTCGACCCTGACCACCGAGACCGTCGGCGGCCTGATCGACGGGACCACCTACACCTTTACGGTCAGTGCCCTCAACGGTGCCGGCACGTCTGCGCCGTCGGCCCCTTCGGCTCCGCTCACCCCGGCGACGGTGCCGACCGATCCGCCGACTGGACTCTCTGCGAGCCCCTCTTGTCAGTTGCTCATCATCGCCCCAGAGGTGACACTGAGTTGGACGGCAAGTGCGTCACCTTCCGTAACGTCCTACTTGATCCTTCGAGGTCCATCCGCGGGCGCTCTTGCCACCATAGCTACGGTCTCATCAGGAACGACGAGCTATACGGACACGTCGGTCGCAGGGTTCGGAGCGACGTACTGGTATGCCGTGGAGGCAGTAGCTCCAGGCGGAGACGTCGAAACCAGCCCTCTATCGACTACTACCCCAGCACTCTGTTTGTGACGGGGAAGCGTGTGGATGCCGAACTAACGAGGAAAGCTGGGTCGAACGCCTGAACCCGTCGTAGAGGCCAGCACATCGGCCGAGTGGATGGACCAGGGGACGGGCAGGCGCCCGTCACCGGTGGGATCGACCGAAGAGCGCAACATCCAATTGGGTATTCGGCTCGTGGCCGTCATGGGCGACTCCAGATCCGGGCCCATAGGACATCTGCTCGTGGCGATCGGAGAGGGCGCGCAGGCCCCCCATAGCCATTTCCACGTACACGTCTTCGAGCAGTGCGGCATGGTCGTGCGTCGGGTTCCGGCGCCAGATTGTCAGCACGGCCGTGACCGAAGCGAGGGCGATGCTGACGGCTGCCTTGGCGGCAGGTTCGCCGAGGTCGAACTCCCGCATTGCCTGTTTCGTGAAGAAACGTGTGGTTTGTCGATCCCGCTGCCGTTGTATCTCGTGCTGACGCGAGGTACGCCCTCCACTCGAGACAAGCATCGCAAACGTTGCGCCGCGGGCGGCCTGAGCGGCCAGCATTCCCCGTACGAGCGCCCGCAGCATGTCGGCGAGGCTCGTGGATGCGGTCTGAACGTCGACGGAAACTTGTTTGTGGATGTGGGCCGACTCGCGCTCGTACAGCGCGCTCAAAAGGTCTTGACGGTTGGCGAAGTGCTTGTAGACGAGCGGGCGGCTCACCCCCACCCGTTTAGCCACCGACTCCATCGACACGTCGTCCACATCTCCGGCTGCGAGAAGTTCGGCCGCAGCGTCGAGCAAGGCGGCACGCCGATCAGAGCGAGTGAGTCTGGTGATATCGGAACTGATCGCCACCCTTGCAGTCGGACCAGCCATGGTGACAGTATGTCACTACCGTGGTAACAGGTTGTCACCACCCCCAAAAGCTGGGACCCGGACGGCGAAGGAGAGAATCGACATGACATACGTAGGAGACAGAACGATTCTCGACGCGGACAGCCACGTAATGGAGCTGGCCGGCTTTCTGGACGACTTCATCGATCCGGACCAAGGAAAGCGGCTCCGCCGGCGTGGCATGGATGCGCTGGCTCCCGTCTTCGTCGACGCGGTGGCCAAGGTGGAGGCGAGGCGGTCCGATCCGGGCGTATTGGCGGCAGCCGAAACACGCCTTATGGTTGACAAGGGTTGGTCCGCGATGGGGGGGTTCGATCCGGAGGAGCGGAGCCGGGTGCTTGATCTCCTCGGCGTCGCCGGCCAACTGGTCTTCGCCACCTTCGCCACCTCGATGTTCTCGCTGCCCCGCAACATTGGGCGTTATTCGGATCCGGTCGAGCTGCAGCGGGATCTCGATCTCCTCTACGAGGGATCCTCCGCGCAGAACCGGGCGATGGCCAGCTTCTGTAGCGGCGACTCCCGGCTCATGCCGGTAGGTTTCGTACCGCTGCTCGACCCTGCACGGGCGATCGCCTGCGCCGAGGAGGCTGTCGATGTCGGGTGCGCAGCAATCATGGTTCCCTCGACTGCTGCGGGCGAGCGCTCCCCGACCCATCCCGACCTCGACGAGTTCTGGTCTCTGCTCGAACGCACCGACACCCCCTTTGTTCTGCACGTTGGCGGCGGAGGTCGGCTTCTGGACCCGGCGTTTCACCACAATGACATGCCGGTGACCGACCATCTTGGTGGCGGAGAGAATGTCCGTTCAAAGGACTACCTGGCAATCCATCACTCACCGGAGTTGTTCCTTGGTGTGCTCATTCTCGACGGGCTGTTCGACCGTCACCCCGGGCTGCGGGGCGGATGCATCGAACAGGGAGCGGGGTGGGTGGTGTCCTGGCTACAGCATCTCGACTACGCCCATCGAGCCTTTCGCCGAACCGAAGAGCCCCTCCGCCGCCTCGAAGCCAAGCCGTCGGAGTACGTACGCCGCCATTTGAAATTCACGCCGTTCTCCGGTGAGCCGGTGGGCTGGATGATGGAGCAGGCGGGCTCCGAGCTTTTCATGTTCTCCACGGACTACCCGCATCCAGAGGGTGGTCGCGACCCGCTGGCGAAATTCGAAGAGAGCTTGGCCGGGGTCGGGGAGTCGGAAAAGGCGTGTTTCTATGCGAAAAACATGGCTGAACTTCTTGGGTCGCGGGTGTCGCTGCACTAGTCCGGAGCGTCCCTTCGAGTGATGGCGTTTGAAGCGACACCGAGGCACACATCGGTGTGATCCTCGGTGTGCAGCGGAATGCGCCGATCCTGAAGGAGTTCGAATCACGTCGCGTTAGAGGTCCGGAATGGGCCGTGGAGCGCCTGCGGGCTGCGACGTGGCCTGAGTCGCAGCGCCTTGGCGCAGTTCGTCAACCGGAGCCCTGGTGGCGACACGGCCGCGTTCTCGCGCCGTCTCAGGGCATTCGAGCGCTGGAACCGAGGCTGACTTCCATGATCGTTCCGGTAAGCACCCCGGGGTCCTGGACCAGATACATCACGGCGCGGGTGACGTCTTCGGCTTCGATCCAAGGCCTGGCGATCGGGTTGCCACGAGTCAACTGCCGAACGATTTCTTCGGGTACATCGGTGTCGGGATCGGGCTGCACCATCGGGGTGCGCACCGTGCAGGGGCACACGACGTTGACGGTGATCCCGTCGTTCGCCACCTCAAGGGCCAGGGACTTGGCCAGGCCGATGACCCCCCACTTGGTGGCGTTGTAGGCGGATTGGCCCTTGATCCCCATACGGCCGCCCATCGACGCAGTGACGACAATCCGACCCCAACGTTGTTCCAACATGGGAGGCACCACTGCCCGTAGGGTGGTGAACACACCCGTAAGGTTGGTGGCGAGCATCTCGTCCCACGACTCGTCGGTGATAGTGATGAACGGGCCAACGGTCACGATGCCGGCATTGGCCAGCGCAATATCGAGCCGGCCGAACTCCTCCAACGTGTGCTCGACTCCGGAATTGACTTGGCTTGCATCGCTCACGTCGACCGACCGAGAAAGACACCGGCGCCCTTTCTCGGTCACGAGTTTGGCCGTGAGGTCGAGATCCTCCTGCGTACCAAGTGCATAGGTAAGAGAGGACATCGGCTGCGGCACGTCCCACGCCACGATGTCGGCCCCTTCGGACGCCAACGCGAGCGCGTGCGCCCTTCCTTGTCCCCGCGCTGCCCCGGTGATGAGGGCGACTTTCCCGTCAAGCGATCCCATGGTCGGTCACTGTAACCCGGTGCCGTCAGACCGCCCGAGCCTCGCTGTGAAGAGGGCAAGAGTTGACCCGTGCGGAGTCAGCCCGCGCTCCTCTGCGGGACGTCTATTCTGAGTTGCCGATTGGAACTGGAACGAACTGCCCGGACAGACTGAAGCTGTTTCCTAAGCGGTCTGGCGGACGTTCGAATCATGCTGGGGCGCCCACAAGCGGCGAGCCGAATCGCTTCTTACTAGGCTGAGCGGCTGGTGCGATTGGGCGGGAAAGATTCGCAGCCATTGGCTGACACGATGCTGGCGGGGGGGGTTGCCTGTGTCAGATGCATTCATCAGTTACTCACACCTCGACCGGGACTTCGCGGTTCGTCTCCAACGGGCTCTCAAGGACTCGGGTAAGGATTCAAAGGTCCAATAGATGGCAAACGCACCTAACCAGCCGTACCAGAAGACCTGCCCCGCCTACCCATAGCACGTATCTGATCCGCTCAATGGCAGAGCCATTCTCATTGAACAGGGTGCAAAGCTGGATGGACGGAAACAAAGGTCCAAGGTCGGCAGACGACTCCTAGCGGGAGTTTCCT
>PKYA01000050.1:0-12677 GCA_003133545.1 Acidimicrobiaceae bacterium
CGGGGTTTTTCAGGGCGAAGTAACTAAGCGTGACGCAAGGCAAATGCCTCTCGGGGCTTCCCTTATTTTCTGGAGCTGGCTCCATCTCTAGATTGTCCGGGGTCGGTGGTGCTCGGCGTCCCGTCCCACCCGTGCCTACGCCCCTGCTCTCGCTCACAGTTCGACTCCCTGCGGAATCCCGACCCCTGCATCCAGGCCGGGATCGAACTTCTGGTCCATTGTGTCCATGGTGATCACCTTCGCCCGCTCCCCCGCCGCGAGGGCCCTCTTGCGCTGGGCCGTTTGCTCGATGTTCTTCCGGTCCGAAGGTTCACCGAGGGGGCGCTTACCTTCGATGTGCCAGCGGTCCCGGTAGGCGGCAACGGTCGACACTTCCCGCAACCAACGCTCCCGCTGAGGTGATTCGCTCGGTGGATCTCCGAGCGCCCGGAGCCAACTTTGTCTTGCCGCAATTGCCTCTTCAACCAGTCCTCGAGAGCGTTGTTCCATGGCTTGGTCCCGCTCGGCCAGAGCCCGGGCCAAGTCCGGGTCCCTCACACCCTGGGCTCGGGGGATGAGGCCGGCGATCAGGTGTTCGGAATGTCGGCGTCTGCCACCGGCGGCATGGGACCAGCGGTCGACCCTGCCATGGAGGACAGCGGCGACATCGGCCGCGTCGGCCAAGGACTTGCCCGCCACGAGTCGTGGCAGAGCCGCGGCAACGTCGAGACCACGGGATTCAGCTTCCCGTAATCCCGCGAACAATGGGCCCCGGGCCGCGCTCGTCGCCACGGTGGCCAGTTCGGCATCGGAGAGTCCCGAGCGCGCCAGGAGGGCATCGAAGCGCTCGGCTTGTGCCACCGTGGCCAATGTCAGGTATTCGGCAAAGAGCCGCTCCATGCCCTCGGCCTCATGATGCTCGCGACGGATCATCTCGTGGGCCGCCATCTCGGCACCTTCATTGCGCAGCACCGCGACGAGGACCTCTTTGGTCGTCATTGGCTCCTGAGCCTCGTCATGGGAGGTCTGCGGGTCGGGGTCGTAGTGGGTGTCCACATAGAGGCAGTTGGCCTCCTTGCCCCGGGTGGCCGAGACGTAGAGGACTTCTCGGGTGGTCGTAGGACCGACCATGGCGTGCGCCGTGTCGACGGTCCGGCCCTGGGCGCGGTGCGCGGTCGAGGCGTAGGCGAGGTCTACGTGCTGGCGCACGTAGTCAGCCGGCACGTGGACCTTCCCGCTGCCCTTTTGTCGCTGCAGTGTTAGCGAGCCGTCGGCTTGGGTGGCGGTCACGCTCCAGTGATCACCGTTGCGAACCCACCGTTTTCCGGTCGTGATGCGTCGGTTGTTCTGGCGGGTCACCACATGGTCCCCCACCCCGGCCGTTGCACCTCCGGACACGGCCACCCGGTCCAGAGAGACGGTACCCCTGGCCATCCGCTCGGCCTGCGCACGGGAGTTGAGTTCGCCGACGGTGCCCAGATCCCCGGCGATCATCAGAGTGGACTTGCCTTCGTCTGCGTCCCGCTTAAAGGCCGTGTAGAGGGCGTCGAGCATCTCGTCTCGGCTCCCTCCGGTAACCCGCCCATGGGATGCGTAGGCGTCGATGGCGTCAGGACATCCGCCTCGCAGTTCGACACTTGCCGCCTTCTCCCAAGGGCTGATGAACCGGCGCACATCGGTGAGCTCTGCTACCAACTCACCCCGGTCGCGCACCAAGGCGGCGAACATCCCGCCGGCGTCGATGGCGCTCAGCTGGCCTTGGTCCCCCACCAGGACCACCTTGGCCCGGGCCTCTCGGGCCGCGGCCACCATCTCGTCGAGGGCGAATGTCCCGACCAGGCTCGCCTCGTCCACGATTACCAACTGGCCCGCCCGGAGCTGCCATCTGGCCACTTCCTCTTCGGTCCTGACTATCTGAGCCTGGAGAGCGGAGCGATGCCGCGACGTGGCGGGAGAACGCAGCGCGGCGCGCAGATAGGCAATCTTTTCCAGTCGCTCGGCTTCTTGGCGGTGCTCATGGAGCCACTTAGCCGTGTTCTCAGTGTCGATCCCCAGCTGCTCGCCCAGCACCTCGGCTGCCGCGGCCGAGGAGGCCAGACCGAGCACCGAGCCCGCGCCATGTTCGGCTTCCCAAGCGGCCCGCAGGCCGGCCATCGCGGTCGACTTTCCGGTGCCCGCTGGCCCGACCAACACGTCGAGCCTGCGCCGCGAGGTGGCGATCTGCTCCACGGCGAGGGCCTGATCGATGGAAAGGGGGTGGTTCCGGCCGGGCAGGCTGCCCGACGTGACTGCAGCCACCGTGCCTTTGGCGACGGCCGGGCCATCAATTTCTCGCCCGACCTCGAGCAGGCGGGTCTCGGCGTCGATGAGAATGGCGGTGGCGTAGATCTCGTGCCCCTTGGCCCGGAACCGGCTGGTCCCATCGGCTCGCCGCAAGCGCTCGGGCGTGAAGTGCAACTCTGGTGCTGAAAGGAGCAATGACTGCCCGACGGACAGATCGGCGGTGCGCTCGGCCACGGCTATCCGATCCTCGGGAGAGGCGAAACGGACACCGTGAAACTGCCGGTGGACTTCGGCCAAGACGTTGGCCCGCGAGAAGGTGGCCCGGCGCTCAGACACCTTGCGGATCGTGACCGATGCTGCGTCGGAGAGGATCTCGTCGGCGAAGTCACCGGCTCGGAGCAACGGCAGGTCGTTGCGGTCGGACAGCCCGGCGACCCAGGATTCAGACTCTCTTCCGATGTGGTGCTCGGCTCGTTGGACCCACCCCTCGGTCATGGCGCCGAGGGAGCGATGCGCTTTGAGTGGCCGGGTCTCGAGCGTCGCCCGTTGGCGCAGTTTGATGATCTCGGTCGTGGTGGGCTGACGGCCATGGGCGGCCACGAAGGAGGGTATCAACAGCTCCTTGCGCTCCTCGATGGCAGCCGCCCGTTGGGAGAACTCGGCCAGAAGGATCTCGGGAACCCCGGTCACCTCCCAACGGACTTGCTCGGAATGACGCCTTGATCTTTCGTCCCAGCCCCATCCCAACTCCTTGGTCAACAGGTCGGCCAGCACACCCTGATGCAGTTCTCCGAGCATGACCACGCTCTTGAACAGGCCCCGTGAATCGAGCGTGCGCCACTCCCCGTCGGAGACCGACCGGGCCCGGTTGGCCACCACTACATGGTCATGGAGTTGGGGGTCGCCGGCCCGGGAATCCCAGTGGGTGAACGCGGTGGCCACGACGCCCTCGACGTCCTCTTGGATCACTCCGTTTCTGCCCGATCGCGAGTGGAAGACCTCGCGCTCGGCGTAGGTGAGTACAACCTCGATGGCCCGGCGGTGACAGGCGGAGATCACCGCCTTGGTGTCGGCATCGGCCAAGGCCCACGCCGTAGAGATCGACTTGCTGGGAGAGAAGGTGAGGTCGAACCCGGCCACCGGCGCCCGCCTCTTCCCGCTGCTTGCTCGTTCCAGGGCCTTGTGACGGGCCGCCGGGATCACCCGCCCGGCTCTGCTGGCGAGTTGTTCAAAGGCCTGAGATCGGTGCGCATCCCGCTTCTCCGATGGGGTCTGCGAGTGAATCGGGGGACGCCCCAGTGGCGCGCCGGTGATCGGATCGGCACACATTCCGAGGAGGTTGAACAGGTGTTGTTCGCTGACCTCTGACCCGATTTCAACCCCTCTGCCGTCATTGAGGCCGGCCAGACCTGCGCCGAGGAAAACGCCAGGCGGCGTACCTGAGTCGATGTAGTAGTCAGCCAGACTCAACGACTGGTGACGGATCCCATCCCCGGCCGCCACCGACTCCATCAGGTATCGATAGCCCGATCCCAACGTCATCCTGCGGATTGAAAGCACAGTGCATCCTCACGGCCGGGACGGGGTCGTCCCACACCCATCGACCGATTTCCGACCACCATCGGCCCGTTGGAACCCCTCGGATGCCATTCGTGTGCGTCAGATTGGTTGCGTGGTGGGGAAGTGGGGAGTGTCGAAGTCGGATGTGCGGCAGGGTGCGTCGGAATTCGGCGGCATACGAAGACCGGCGTGAAGCATGGAGGCGCGTAACAGCGCTGATGGACGAGGGACGACACAGGGACGATCGCGACCTGGAAGTGACGCTCCCTCTATTCGGTCCTCTCCTCGAACGACGCTACTGCGTCGTTTGCTAACAGCGATTTCCACCGGAGCCGTGCGGAGTCAAGTTCCGGAGAGGGAAGCCCNNCGAGCAAGAAGTTCTGGCGGGTGAGCCCGCAGGGCGAACTTCAACGATCACGAAACCGCCAGAAGCTCTTGTGAGCCGATCCGGCGACTTGACGACGTGAGGCTCCGGTGGTCCTGGTCTGGACGGCGCAACATCAGTCGTGCCTCGCCGTCACCCGATTGCGGTGGATCCACGGACCAACGACCACCGCCCGGTAGTGGCCGAGGGCGGTTGATGGCCGTTCGCCGACCTGTAGGTGAGTACCGACAGCGTCGCCAGGGAGGTTGGACATTGAAAATAGAGCAGGTCTTTTCTGGAGGACAACACACTCGAGCCGGAGGAACGTCACAACGGACCGTCACTGGTCTCGCACACAGCGCAGGGCTATCCACTGGTGGCGCTCCATGACCGCCTCCCTCATCATCCGCGCCACCGGCGGGATCGAATTGCCGCTGGTGTGCTCGCCGTCGCAGGTCGCACCATTGCTCGGGCGATCGGACCATGCCATCCGTGACGACTGTGTGGCGGGCGTCATTCCGACGCTGCCGAGAACTGGTGGGTCGGGCGCGCACCACCGGATTGCCACCGCGCGGCTGCTTGATCAGATAGGCGTTCCTTACGAGATCGTCTCGTCCGAGAAAGTGGCGTCGTGAAGCCCGACAAACCACCCGTCGGGTCGGGAGCTACCCCGACGGCGGTGTCTCCGAAGCGGCACCGCTTGAGACCCGTAAGGGAACCGGCCACTCTTGAACCGAGGTCTCCAAGGTTGGATTGCTCGGTCGGCCGTTCGGAGGTCACGGTGCGGGTACTCTGAAGCTATGGCAGCGCAGCCCGTCATGACGGCCGAGGAGTGGTTCGAGGGGATGCGCCATGCCGGTCCCCCGACCGACGACGACGTGACGATCCTGTGGGATGGTCGGCGCTTGGACTCGCGCGAAGCCGTGATGGAGTGGCTGGCTGAGGTGGAGGCGAAGCGCGCCGAAGAGGTCGCGGCCGCCGCTGATGCCGCAACCTGACGGTCCCCCGCACGACCTACCTCGTTTGATCGAGGTTCTGGACCGCTACGAGGTCGAGTACCTGATTGTGGGCGGAGCGGCGGCCTACGCCTATGGCGCCGAGCGTCCGACCGACGACGCCGACTGCGTGGTGCGCCGGGAGCGGACCAACCTCGATCGGCTCGCTGGTGCCCTACGGGAGCTCCACGCCCGCCTCCGTGTCGGTGGGATGAGCGACGCCGAGGCCCGAGCGCTGCCGGTTCTGATCGACGGTACGACCCTTGACATGGCCGGTATGTCGACGTGGATGACCGACGCCGGCCCTTTCGACGTGCTCGCCGGCCTGGAAGCTTCCGACGGCCACCTGGTCCCGTACGAAGAGCTGGCGACCCGGGCGACAGTGCTCTACGGCGATGGGTTCACGATCAGGGCTGCTGCTCTGGAGGACATCATTCGGGCCAAAGAGCGCGCCAACCGGGCCAAGGATCGGGAGGCCCTCCCCGAGCTGCGCGCGTTACGGGACGCTTCAGCCGGCGAGGATGCGCCGCCGTCATAGGACGCTCCTCTCGCTAGCCCGGTCCCAACGCCGCGAAATCCAACCCGGCTTCCAGTGAGTCGGCTGCTTCCTGCGCCTGCGCGTCAGTGTTGGCCGTGTACACGCGGAGGGTGATGGACGGATCGGCGTGACCGAGACGGTCGGCCACCGTCTTCGGGTTCAGCCCGGCGGCGAAAAGCTGGGTGGCCGTGTAATGGCGGAGGTCATGGAGCCGGTAGTCCCAACGATCCGCTGCAGGGAGATCGGACCGAGCGGCTCTTGATTTGGTCTCCCGCAACCTCTCCAGGGCTGGCGCTTCCATTCGCCGGCATAGACGGGTGAACGCCTGCGTGACCGAGTCCGGACGCGTCGGGTTGGCCGCGTCGACGTCGGGACTGAAGATGTAGCCGTCAACGGGCAGCTTCACCTTCGCCAACTTCGCATCCTCCTTGGCCCGGGCCAGCCGACCGGCCAGAACGGCCATGGCATGTTCCCCGAGCAACAGGCGCCGCGTCTGGTGCGTCTTCGGAGCCTTGGTCCCGATGCCGTCGGAGGTCTGCCAGATCGACTGCCGAACGGTGACGGCGGAGCCTCGCCAATCCACGTCGGACCATCGCAACCCGCACAGTTCACCTCGGCGCATGCCTGTCAGCGCGGCCAACGTGATCACCGCTGCCATCTCCGGGGCACGCGACGACGGCCGGGCGGCCTCTCGGATCAATGCCGATACCCGGTCGGGCGATGGGACCGACAACTCCGTCTTACGTGGCGTCGGTGGCGTGGCATCGTCCGCGACGTTGAAAGTGACCCATCCCCATTTGCGACCCTGACGGAGCGCCGCACTGATGATGCGGTGCAGGTGGTGCACCGTTCGTTCGGCCAGTCCCGTGCGAAGTTGCGCGGCATAGAACCGGTCGAGATCGTGAGCCGTCAGCTTGTCGAGACGTTTCGCCCCGAGTGTCGGTCGGATCTGCTTATCGATCTTGCGTCGGTATTCGTGCAGGGTCTTCGGCGACCATCCCATCCGCTCACCGTGCGTGGTCCACTCGTCGAGCAGCACACCGAATGTCGCCGCGCTCCCACCGTGGCCGCCCCGCTCCACTTCTGACACCAACGCAGCGAGTTGCTTGGCGGCTTCGCGCCTGCCGGCTCCCGGTTCTCGTCTCGGTGCGGTGTACACCCGGCTGACCTGCTTCGGCTTTCCGGTGATTGGGTCCTTGCCGAGGAAGACACGAAGCTCCCAACGTCCCGGTGCCTTCTCCCGCATCGTGCCCGCCACGAAGGTGGATTGTAGGGATCCTGTAGGGACAGCGCCAGTTTTCCATTTCGTAGCAATCGGAAAATGTGCTCTGAACTGGCCTTTTGATGGCGCCCCCGGCAAGATTCGAACTTGCGCACACGGTTTAGGAAACCGATGCTCTATCCCCTGAGCTACGGGGGCGGGACTTCAGCGGGAACATCCGCAAGAGGTCCGCGCCTAAGCGCCGGAATCAGGCTAGACGGAACGCGCGCATCCAGCGCACCGACTGGCGGTGGGGCCCACGAAATCTTCTTGCGATGGGGCACTTGCAGGCATTCTCCCTCCGGGTGCGGTGGAGACGCTCGTCGTGGTGATCGGGCCGGGCGACCCGCCCGCGGACCCCGGACCGAGGCATCGTGGCCGGCGCACGCGCTGGCGAGCCGTACCGAGCGGGTTGCCCGACGCCTGAGACGAGGAGGCGGCAGAAGCCACTGGTTCGGAGTGTTACCAGGGCCGGAGCTTGCCGAGGCGGCTGACGCCGAAAAGGATGCCAAACGCCACCCCGAGTTGCACGAGCGCCAGGACCATCGCCTGTTCGTGCGAGCCGTAGAAGACGGCGTTGTAAAGGGCGATCGGCATCGTCGTTGCCATTGGCACCGATCCTCCGACAATCATCGTCGCGCCGAAGTCGCCCAGGGCGCGCCCGAAAGCCATGGCGACGCCGGCGACGATCCCGCGCCGCGCCAGCGGCAGGGTCACCAGAAGCGCGATCCGCACACGGGACAGCCCCATGGCACGAGCGGCCTGCTCGAAGCGGGGGTCGACAGTGGAGATGGCCGCTCGTGAGAAACGCACGCAATACGGGAACGATTCGACGACTTGCGCCACGACGATCCCCGTGAACGTGAAAGTAAGCGGGTGGCCGAAGAGGTGGACCTCCGCGTTGCGGATAGGACCTGGTCCCCCCAATCGCGTGAGGAGGAACAAGCCGACGACGGTGGGTGGAAGTGCCATCGGCAGGCTGAGCACAGTCTCGATCGCGCCGCGTCCCGGGAATCGGCCCTTTGCCAGCACGTACCCGAGAGCGATACCAACGACGGCGACGACGATCGTCGCTTCGAAGGCTGCATGGAGCGAAACCCAGAGCGGACTCCAGACCCACGGCGGAATGCCGAGGCTGTTCATTCAGGCCGCTCGACGGCGCGACTCCCCATCACCCGCCCCTCGTTGTAGGCAATGACAACGTCACCGAGCTGGTCTGCTTCCTCACGATCGTGGGTCACGAGCACAGCCGGAACACCTGACGAGATGATCACCTCCCGGATCAGCTTTCTCAGCTCACCGCGCACCGCAGCATCGAGCGCGGAGAGCGGCTCGTCGAGGAGCACCAGCGCCGGGTCGCCCGCGAGGCCTCGTGCCAATGCCACCCGCTGGCGCTGACCGCCCGAAAGCGAGCCGGGTTGCCGACCGGCGAATTCCTCCGCGCCAACCCGTTCGAGCCAGGAACGGGCGACCGCACGCCGTGCCCGGCGGCCGCTGGTCTGACGGACGGCAAGCGCGACGTTGTCGAGAACAGAGCGGTGTGGCAGCAGCAGGCCATCCTGAAAGACCATTCCGATGCGACGCCTTTGGGGAGAGACGTAGATGCGGCGGGCACTGTCGGTCATGACCTGACCGTTGATAACGATCGTTCCGGCGTCGGGACGGATGAGCCCTGCAATGAGGGACAAGGTCAATGACTTCCCCGCTCCGGACGGGCCGAACAGCACTGACAGCCCAGACTCCACAGTGAACGCCACGTCCAGGTCGAAGTCGCCGATATGCCGCGCCACCGTGACCTCGAGCGCGGCGGTCATGTTCGGCTTCGGCCGAGCAACCCGACGCCGGTCATCGCCGTGATTGCCATCAGGACCAGGATCAAGATCATCGTATTCCGCTCAGGCGTGGTGAACGAGTCGAGGATCGCCAGCGACAGCGTGCGCGTCTTTCCGGCGATGTCACCCCCGACCATCAGTGTGGCCCCGTACTCGCCGAGGGCACGGGCGCTTCCGATCGTGATCCCGGCGGCGATACCGCGCCGAGCGAGTGGCAGCGTTACCTGCAGTGCCACGCGCGAATTCGGTAAGCCTATGGTCCGCGCTGCCTGCTCGACCGAGGGGTCGACTCCTTCGATGGCGCTACGGGCAGCCCGCATGCAGAACGGGAACGCGGCCACCGTTGCGGCAACGATGCAGCCGGCAACGTTGTAGACCAGTACATGGCCGACGACGCGTGTCAGGAAGCCGCCCACTTGGGTCCCCGGTGAAAGCACCTCGAGCAGGTAAAAGCCTATGACGGTGGGTGGGAGGATGATCGGGAGGCTTCCGATGGTCTCGAGCAAGTCCCGGCCCGGGAACCGCCCTTTTGCGAGCACGTATCCCGAAGCGACGCCCGTGATCCCTGCGATCAACGTCGCCGGGACGGCGACGCGCAGTGAAGTCAGGAACGGACCGGAGACAACCCCCCAGTAGGCGATTGCGCCAGCCATCAGGTGGGCGAAGCCAAACCCAAGACCGAATCCGACCAGCACCGCGACCGCAATGATGGCGGCCTTCTGCTTGCCTCCAAGCGTCCGCGCGAAATTGCGAGGCCATCTCACGCGCGGCGCTTGCGCTTCAGCTAGCTGATCGGGTCATAGCCGAAGGTGGCGAGCACAGCTTGCCCCTTGGCGGAAAGCAGATAGTGGATGAACGCCAGTGCCGATTTGCCGTCGGCGCTCGTGAGATCGGCTGCCGCATTCTGACCCTGGTCGTCGTCTTCGACGACGACCCACTGCCTGATCGGCTGGTAGTACCCGTGCAGCCCTATCAGGGACTCCGGGCTGGCCGCCCCGTCCTTCCCGAAGTTTCGGGAACTGATTTTGGCTGCGACGTTGTCGTGCATGCCGGTCACGTAGTTCTTATCGGCACAAGACTCGGCGTTGGAAATGTGGGTTGTCCAGCCATTCGACACGGTTGCATCGGAGACTTGTGCAACGCCGCAATCGGGAACTTCGGCCCAGAAGTCGGTGTCGTTGCCGCCAGGAGAGACCACGAATGACTTCGGAAGAAGCGCTATCTGTGAGGTGCCGGCGACGACGGTGTCCTGCGTGTAGGTCACGTTGTCGCCGAAGACAATCGGCAGGGTTGGGTCGGAGTAGTTGCCATTCCCATTCTGCCCGCCCGAGGACGGGCTCGTGGTGTTGAAGTTGTCCAGGCTGGATCCCTTGTCGGTCATCCGATCGATCTCCGCGCACGCCTGATCCGAAGCTGTCGCACCGAGGGCACTGTGCGAATGGACATGGTAGTACTGAACAGCAGCGACGTAGAGCGCCTCCATCCCCGCCAGCCCATAAGGTGCATTCGGCGCGACATCCGATGGACCGCACCCGGTGTCTGCGAAGGTCCAGCCGTTCTTTGGATCGGCAATGGCGAGATACCCGCCGACATTCTGCGCAGCCGAGCCCCCATAGGCCTTGTTGGTGTGGGCAAGGAGATCACTCCATACCTGGGCCATAGTGGACGGCGCTTGTGTCGTCCCGCTCTTGGTGAAATAGCCGCTTACGGGCTCTGCACACGTGGGAGCCCCCTGTGCCGGAGAGAGTGTGGCGCCGCCACTCCTGCATGAGAAGATCACGAGGCGTCCAGTGGCATATTGCGCCCGGGTGGAACCGATACCGGGGCACGACGTACCCTGATTGTTCCCACCGTTTGCCGCGGAGTAGGTCGCTGAATGCGGGTCGATGCACTGTCCGACACTGTTTTTCGGCACCGCTCCCTTGTTTTTCGCAGCGGCCACGCCGCCGGGGATCGTGTCGTCGACGTTCGCCTCGTCAGCCGATGCAAATAGGGCAAACCCGGCGGGTGAGTTTCCTGCGGCGTTGGATGCGTAATCAACACCGCCGTCTATCTCACCCGCGAGCTTCCCCGATCCGCCGAAACTGAAGGTGACGCTCTTCCCGCCGTTGGCCGTCTGCACGAAGTTCTGTGTAATGAAGTCAAACGCCGGCTCGGTGTTCGACGCAGCAAGGAAAGTCGTGCCGGTCGATTGAGCCGACGCCGAACTGGCACCAACCCCCACGGCGCCTGGGACGACAGCAAGAACCACTGCTGCTGCGCCTACGAGTCCAGGCATTGAGATCTTCTTGAGCAAGAGAGTGTCCCTTTCAAACAGGCGCCCCACCGGCCGCACAACGCGGCGGCACCCTCGGCCGCAAATATAAGTACCGCTGCTTATTCAGTCAAGGCATTTCTTAGCTTATATGCGGGTCAAGCGGGCAAATGCGGTCTTGAGCCGTTCCAAAAGTGGTAACGCACTATCCACAGACATTTCCCAACCGGTACCGACCCGGGACCTTGTCCATAGGAGCGGTGCATTGAAAGTCGGCCAACACGCCGCGAATAAAGTTCGCTCAGCCAGCCGGCAACTGGTAGGCCGGGGAGCCGACAATGATGGTGCCACAGTGCTTCCCAGGCACGTACACCACGGAGTTGTAGACGGGCTTGAACGTGAGCAGTCCATCTCTCCGCAGCGTTGTTATCGACGCGTACGTGCCATACCGTAGACAGCTCGTCTTTTCTGCGCTCATGATCGTTGCATATTCGGCCCCGATGGCACCGGTCGTTCCTTTATTCGTGGTGGCGCCTGACAGCACAAACACCGCGAATCCAGCGATGAAGGAAAGAGCCAGAACAGCACCAAGAAGGTGGGCAAATGAGAGCTTCTCGAACATAAGAATGCTCCTCCCGGTCACGGCGCTGCTGCGTCAAGGATAGACATAGGGAGCGTGGCTCCGCTCCCGAAGAGCAAGGGTGTGCCGACCGACTCCACTCCTTGCCCACGATACGTCGACGCCGCCACCGACTGTTGTGGGACGCTCACTCGTGAGCCGGCAACATTGTTGGAGCGGGATGGCGGCGAGGCATAGGCTTATCGTTGGATGGACGACTACAGCGTGGGAGACGCAGCAGGGTTGCTCGGCGTCAGCACCGACACGGTTCGGCGCTGGATCGACAACGGGAGTCTCGACGCCAACCGGACAGTGAACGGACGACGACGAATCGAAGGGTTGGCACTCGCCCGATTCGCCCAGTCGCTTCATGAGAGCTCTGATCCGCTCGTGGCATCAACCGAGTCGGCTCGTAATCACTTCACCGGAATCGTGACCAGGGTGTTGAAGGACAAGGTCATGGCGCAGGTCGAACTGCAAGCAGGACCATTCCGTGTCGTAGCCCTCATCAGCCGCGAAGCGGTGGACGACATGGGGCTCGCCCCGGGCGTGATGGCCTCCGCCGTGGTCAAGTCGACGAATGTGTCGATCGAGCTTTAGCGAGCGATCTCTCCCAACCGGCGCGCCCGGCCTGTCACGGGGCGACGTGGCTGATGCAGCCCGGCCACCCGCACATGCGGACCCGGAGCACACGAGGACCCTCAATTGTGGGGAAATCTGTGACCCCCTCCGCCCCGTTCGCCTCCCGCCGCTCGAGGACCTATCCTTGGGGACGGGTAAGCGGCCTCCGACAGAGGTCGGAGCACGTGCGTTGCGCTTCCGCCGTATGGCCCGCCAGTGGTCAGCGCGCCCGCGCACAAGAACATTCCGAACCAAAAGGAGTTTGCCATGCCCAGCAATGAGCCCACACTGCCCTTCAAGGTGGCCGACCTCGCTGCCGCCGAATTCGGTCGCAAGGAGATCGTGTTGGCCGAACACGAGATGCCCGGTCT
>PKYA01000050.1:12693-25115 GCA_003133545.1 Acidimicrobiaceae bacterium
TCTTCTCGACCCAGGACCATGCTGCTGCAGCCGTGGCCGTCGGGCCCGACGGCACCGCCGAAAACCCCGCCGGCGTCCCGGTCTTCGCCTGGAAGGGCGAGACGCTCGAGGAGTACTGGTGGTGCACCGAGCAGGCACTGCTGTGGCCCGGCGAGGGCGGCCCCAACATGATCCTCGATGACGGGGGGGATGCCACGCTGCTGGTGCACAAGGGCGTCGAGTTCGAAAAGGCGGGATCTGTGCCCGATCCCTCCACCGCCGATTCCGAGGAGTTCGCGGTCGTGTTGGGCCTGTTGCAGCGCAGCCTGGCCGCGGACCCCCAGCGCTGGACGTCCATCGCCAACGGCATAAAGGGGGTGACCGAGGAGACCACCACCGGCGTGCATCGCCTCTACGAGATGCAAAAGCGCGGCGAGCTGCTCTTCCCGGCCATCAACGTGAACGACTCGGTCACCAAGTCCAAGTTCGACAACAAGTACGGCTGCCGGCACTCCCTGATCGACGGCATCAACCGGGCGACCGACGTGCTCATCGGCGGCAAGGTGGCGGTGGTGTGCGGTTTCGGTGACGTTGGCAAGGGCTGCGCCCAGTCGCTCAGCGGCCAGGGTGCCCGCGTCGTGGTGACAGAGGTCGATCCCATCTGCGCCCTCCAAGCTGCCATGGAGGGTTACCAGGTCACGACGCTGGAGGACATCCTCCCCGAGGCCGACATCGTCGTCACGGCGACCGGGAACAAGGACATCATCGCGGCACGGCACATGGCGGCCATGAAGCACCAGGCCATCGTCGGCAACATCGGCCACTTCGACAACGAGATCGACATGGCCGGTCTCATGGCCACCCCGGGGATCGAACGCATCAACATCAAGCCGCAGGTCGACAAGTGGGTCTTCCCCGACGGCCATGCCGTGATCATCCTCTCGGAGGGCCGGCTGCTCAACCTCGGCAATGCCACCGGCCACCCGAGCTTCGTCATGTCCAACTCGTTCACCAACCAGACGATGGCCCAGTTGGAGCTCTTCACCCAGAGCGGCCAGTACGTCAACGAGGTCTACGTGTTGCCCAAGCACCTCGACGAGAAGGTGGCCCGGCTCCACCTCGACGCCCTGGGCGTCAAGCTGACCGAGCTCACCCAGGAGCAGGCGGACTACATCGGGGTGCCGGTGGCAGGGCCGTACAAGCCCGACACCTATCGCTACTAGGCGTCAGCTCAACGCGGCGGTACCGATCACCCGCCCGTTGGACGACACCACCAGGGCCTTGCGGACGTCGTGGGGCGCCACGCGCAGCGCTGCGCCCCACGAGCCGTAACCGTCGCGTGCGGTGAAGGTGCCCACCGTGTGCGTCACGCCGTTGGCGGTGACCACCTCGCAGGTGACCAGTCCGTTACCGGCGGCGTCGGCCAGCATCACGACCATCCACGGGTTGCTCCCGCCGTAGGTGACGACACGGCCCACCGGGCGGCCGTGGTCGGTCAGGTCTGCCGCGGCCACCTCCGGCGCGTGCACGTGCGTGAGTGCCGTTGGGCCCGGCCCCCGGTTGGGACCGGTGTTCCAGCCGATGCTCAGCCCGATGGCGAGGGCGACCACGGCGGCGGCGACCGCCAGGGCCCAGCGGGGAGTGGCCGCGAGCCTGCGGGCCGTCCCGCGCCGCCGCGGCGGCGTGTCGGCCACCCCCATGCGTTCGAACAGCCGGACCTCGAAGCCCATGGGCGGCTCGGCCTCGGGCGCCACGCGCACCACTGCGTCCGCGGCGCGGGCCAGCTGCTCGAGCTCCTCGGCGCAGTGCGCGCAAATGTCGACGTGGGCCAAGGTGGCGGCGCGCTCTCGTCCGGTCAGGATCCCGAGGGCCAGTTCGGACAGGTTCTCGGCGTAGGCATCGCACTGGTGAGTGCGCGGGTCGTTCATCGGTGTTCCTCCTCCGCATCCCGCAACCGCTCGACCGCGGCGCGCAGCCGGATGAGGCCGGTGCGGATGCGGGTCTTGGCCGTCCCCAATGGGATGGCCTCCTCTTCGCTGATCTCCAGTGCCGTGCGCCCGTAGACCGCCGCCAGCACGACCGCCCTGCGCTGCTCGGCCGGCAAGTCGCCCAGGGCCGTGCGCACCACGTCGCTGATGTCGCCGCGTGCCACCGCGTCCTCGGGGTTGTGCTCCAGGCTGATCATGGCCGACGCCGCGAAGTCGTCCGGATCGGTCGGTGTGGCCCGCCGCATGCGCAGGGCGTCAATAGTCAGGTTGCGGGTGATGGTGAGCACCCACGAGGTGACCGAGCCCCGGCGATGATCGAACACCGGTGCATGGCGCCAGACCCTGATCAGGGCCTCCTGCGCCACCTCCTCGGCGACCGAAGAGTCGCTCGTCATGGAGTAGGCCAGTCCGAAGACCCGGCGCTGGTAGCGCCGCACGAACGCCACCGCGGCCGCCTGGTCCCCCATCGCCATGCCGGCCAGCAGAGCCTCGTCGCTGGACCCGCTGTCGATCACGAGCAATTCTCCCATGTCAAGGTATACGTGTGCGGGCGACCCGGGGATTTCGCGCTCCGCAATCCCCCAGGGCTGACGCGACGTAGTACCAGGCGATGAAGACCGCCCTCCTCCGCTCCGGGCCCGGGCGCGCCGCCACGCCGGCCGCCACAGCGGCCACGGCGGCGTTCGTGGCGGGGGCCCTCCTCGTGGTGTGGTCGGCCTACATCCATTTCCATCTGTGGGACGAGACCGACGGCTACCGCCAGCTCTCGGTCATCGGGCCCCTGTTCCTGGCACAGGCGATCGGCGGCCTCGTGCTGGGGATCCTCATTGTCGCCGTCCGACGGGTGTGGGTGGCCATCGGGGGAATCGGCTTCGCCCTTTCGACCATCGCCGGTTTCCTGCTCACCGTCGGGCTGCCCAAGGGCCTCTTCAACTTCAAGGAATCGTGGGCCGCCCCCTTCGCCACCCAGGCCTTCGGCATAGAGGTCGCCATCACGGTGGTGCTGGCAATGGCCGGGATCCTGTGCTGCAACGGGTCGGCGTCCACTCTGCGATCCGGTTCTGCCCCAACCGGCATCGCATCGTCGGGCGCATAGCGGGCCGGGTCTGCGTCTAGAGGGAGACGCGGGCCCGGCTCAGCTCTCGCGCAGGCCGGCGAAGAGGTCGTCCTCAGGAGTGGCGGCGTTGGTGGAATCCTGGACGCGCACGAAACTCTCGTTGCCCATGATGCCGGCGAACAACTCCTCGCCCATGCGGAGGAAGAAGATGTTGTCGCTCTGGCTGGCATGGGCAGCCAGGGAGGCGTACTTGCGACCGGCCACGGCGGAGCAATCCACCACCGTGGTGATCAGCTCGTCCGGCGTGCCGAAATCGGGGTTCTCCTCTACCTCAATCGGGCTGTCGATGCCGGCCTCGGCCAGCATTTTGCGCATGCCCCGTAGCGCCGAGCGCGGCACCGCCGTGTAATACAGCTTCTCGGGTATCGCACATTCGGCAATGGCGGCGCGGGTGATCCGGTTCGCCTGGATGTGGTCGGGATGCCCGTAGAAGCCGTTCTCGTCGTAGGTGACGACGACCTGAGGCTGGTAGTGGCGCATCAATTCGGCCAGTCGGTGTGCGGCCTCGGCCACCGGCGTGTGCCAGAACGAGCCCGGGGCATCGTTCTGCGGCCAGCCCTCCATCCCCGAGTCGTGGTAGCCCAGCAACTCCAGGTCGGATACCCCGAGGGCCCGGCAGCTGGCCTCGAGCTCGCGGCGTCGCAAAGGGACGACGACGTCCTCGTCGTGTGCCGGATCCTCGGGCTTCACGCCGCCGGGCGCGTCGCCGAGCTCGCCGTTGGTGCAGGTGACCAGCACCGTGCGCACTCCCTCATCGGCGTAGCGGGCCAGGATGCCGCCCGTGCCGATGGCCTCGTCGTCGGGGTGCGCGTGCACCGCCATGAGCGTGAGACGTCGATCTGTCATCGCAGGGAGCGTAGGGGTTGCCCGGCCCGCTCCGATCGGCTCCTCAGCCGCCCGTCCCCAGGAGCGCCAGGGCACCGGCATGGAAACCCGGGCTGGCCCAGCGCCCGGCGTCGCGGCAGAAGTCCGCCAGCCAGGTCAACTCGGACGGGCCGCCGGGAGACGAAGCTGCCAGCTCGACCTCGTTGGCATAGGTCAGGTCCACGAAGCGCGTGACCTGCCCGGGGGTGGGGGTGAAGGCGGCCCCCGTGAAGCGGTCCCGGAACACCAGGTCGCCGTGGCGGGTGGCCGGCGAGGTGAGTTGCGGATAGAACGCGTGGCGGTCGCACGAGGCGTAGAAGTACACCAGCTCCTCGGGCTCGGCCCCGATGGTGGCGACCAGCTGCGACCGGCGGTCCAGGTCGAGGAGGTGCGGCTCGAACCCGTCGGTGCCGTAGGTAGCGTGACCGAGCGCCGCCAGGGCCAGGGGCTCGGAGCCATCCCAGGCGCGCACCAGCTCCTCGGTGCCGAGCAGGTGGGTCAACAGGTCCCCGAAGATGTGGGGCGTGGTGTCGGCATCATGCCGTCGTAGGAATTCGAGTACCTGCGCGCGGCGATCGGCCGCGGTCGTCGTCACGTCTGCAGTCCCCCGGTGGCGGCGGCCAGCGCGTCGAGCTCGGGGCGCCAATCGGGGGGCGGGGTCAGCGGCCGGACGATGAACTTGGAGAACCCGGCGTCGAGGAAGGACTCGATCAAGGTGCGCAGGGCGTCGAGCCCGACCGGGATGATCTCGTCGAGGGGTCGGCCCCGGGCCCGGCGCGCCAGGGGAGTGAACGGAGCGCTCGCGAAATCGGTACCGGCTGGCGCATAGGCGATGCTGACCCCGAAGTGCTCGGGGCTGATGGCGCGCCCGTGGGTGGCGGCCACCTCGTCGATCACCTTCTTCCCGTCCGCCGCGTCCTGGGGGGTGCACAGCGCGGGGATCCACCCGTCGCCGATCCGCCCGCAGCGCTCGAGCGCCGCCGGGGCATTGCCGCCGAGCCACACGTCGAAGGGGTCCTGGACCGGGCGGGGCGAGACGGAGATGTCGGTGAACGAGCCGGACGGCCCCTCGTGGCTGACCACCTCGCCGGCCCACAGCCGGCGCAACACCGGGAGCGCCTCGTCCATGAGGCCGCCCCGCTCGGAGGGGGGGACGCCGACGGCCTGGCGCTCGCCGCCGATGGCGAGCCCCGGCACGAACGTGAGGAGGAAACGCCCTCCCGAGAGAACGTCGAGCGTGGCCACCGCCTTGGCCAGCCAGACCAGGTTCCGGCCCGGGAGCAACATGGTGGTGCCGATCTTGAGGCCGGGGCAGGCGCCGGAGACCCAGGCCAGCCCCACCAGCGGGTCGGGACCCGGTCGGGACAGGACCTCGGGCAGCCACAGCGAGTCGAACCCGCCCTCCGAGACGGCGCGACCGAGCGCGGCCATCTTCTCGGGCCCCAGGTCGTCCCCTCCCCCGCCGATGCCGATCCTTACCTTCATCTGCCTCTGTGCCTCCTTTCAGTCCGGTGCGCCGGCGAGAGCCGTGCGGGCCCGGTCGAGACCGGCGTCGTCCACGTCGCGGTGCGTCACCAGGCGGACCGTCTGCGGCCCGATGGTGCCGGCCAGCACGCCCTCTGCGTGCAGATGGTCCAGCAGCTTCTCCGGCGCCGCATGGGTGAAGCACACGATATTGGTGCGCACCGCGGCGGGGTCGAGGCCACAGTCGGGCCAGCGCTGCGCCACTACCTCGGCCAGGAGGGCCGCCCGGGCGTGGTCCTCGGGCAGGCGCTCGATCATCGATTCCAGCGCCAAGAGCCCGGGAGCGGCCAAGACGCCCGCCTGGCGCATGCCGCCGCCCAGGCGCTTGCGCTCCAGGCGCCCCCCGGTGATCACGTCCTCGGGGCCGGCCAAGAGCGAGCCCACCGGGGCACACAGACCCTTGGACAGGCAGCACATCACCGTGGTGGCCGGGGCCGCCCACGCCGCCGCGCCCACTCCGGTGGCGGCCTCGGCGTTGAAGAGACGGGCCCCGTCCAGGTGGATCGGCGCGTCGCCGGCCGCCGCCGCCACGGCGCGGAGCCGCTCCATCGACCAGACGGCGCCGGAGGCAGCCATGTGGGTGTTCTCCAGGCACACGAGCGACACGGCGGGCTGATGGTACGCCGCCGCCTCGCGCCCGTTGCGCACGTCGTCGGGCTCGAGCATGCCGTCCTCGTCATCAACGGCGAGGAACTGCACGCCGGCGTTGCGCGCGGCGGCGCCGTACTCGTAGGACACCAGATGCTGGCGCCGCCCGGCCACGACGGCGGTGCCGGCCGTGGCCAGCACCCGCACCGCGATCTGGTTGGCCATCACGCCGGAGGGGACGAAGAGGGCGGCGGGCTTGCCCAGCCGCGCGGCGAACGCCTCCTCCAGCGCGCGCACCGTGGGGTCTTCCCCGTAGTCGTCGTCGCCGACGACCGCGGCCGCCATGGAGCGGCGCATGTCCGCCGTGGGCTGCGTGACGGTGTCGCTGCGCAGGTCGACCAGGTCGGGCACTCTCGCTGAGCCTACCCGTGCGCCCGGTAACATCTCGCCGTGCCTGCGCCTCCCCCGGCCCCGCCCGAGGAGCCCCGCCCGTTCCCGAGCGGGCGCCCCGACATCCACGAACTGCTCGGTGTCGAAGTCGTGGAAGCGGGCCCCGAACGGGTCGTGCTGCGCCTCCCCGTGACCTGGAAGGTGCACCAGCCCTACGGCATCCTCCACGGTGGCGTGTCCGCGCTGCTGGCCGAATCGGCCGCGAGCCTGGGCGCCGCGTTGGCCGCCGGACCGGGTCACCAGGTGGTGGGCATAGAACTGAACGCCAGCCACCTCCGCGCCCTACGCGACGGGATGCTGACGGCGACGGCCACCCCGCTGCGGGTCGGGCGCACCGTCCAGGTCTGGTCCATCACCTTGACCGACGACGAGGGCAACGGCATCTGCGCCGCGCGCTGCTCCCTGGCCGTGCGGGGCGAGCCGGGTAGGCACGACACGGCAATGCCATCGGCGTAACATGACGGTGTGACCCCGGTAGGAAACGGAGCGCCTCATCCCAGCCTCGGAATGATCCTCCCCGCCAGCTTGCAGGGAGAACTACCTGATGAGAGTGGTAATACCTCTGGTAGTACTCCATGCTCGTCCACCAACCTCTCCGCGCTCTGCCAGCAGGCCGAAGCGACGGGGGCCGACTCGTTGTGGGCCGTCGACCACCTGTTCTGGCCCCACCCCATCAACGAGTGCCTGACCACCCTGGCCATCGCCGCCGCCGCCACCCGTCGCCCGTCGCTGGGAAGCTGCATCCTCCAGCTCCCGCTGCGCCACCCGGCCGCGGTGGCCAAGCAGGCCACCGCACTCCAGCACCTCTCCGAGGGTCGCTTCATCCTTGGTGTGGGTGTGGGCAGCCACGCCGCTGAGTACGCCCGGGTCGGCGTCGATTTCCACCGGCGCGGCCGGCTGATGGACGAGGGCATTGCCGTCCTCGAACGGGCCTGGGCCGGCGGCGACTCCGGTGGCCCCGGCGGCGGCGGTGCTGCGGGGTCGCGCTACCGCCAAGAGCCATCGTCGGCGCCGGTGCCCCTCTGGATCGGGGGATCGAGCCCGGCCGCCCGCCGGCGGGCGGCCCGGGTCGGCGACGGGTGGGCCCCGCTGTTCCTCACTCCCGACGACTACAGCACCGCCCTCGACGCGTTGCGCCGGGAGACCGAGGAAGCCGGTCGCGATCCTGAGGCCGTCGAGCCCGCTGTGGTCGTCTTCGCCCGGGTCGGCGCCGACGACGAGGCCCCGGCCCGCGGGGCGCACTGGTTATCGGACATGTACGGAGTCCCCGCCAAGGCCTTCGAGCGTCACCTGGTGGCCGGGACGGCGGAGGCGTGTGCCGCCACACTGGGTCGCTACGCCGAAGCCGGGGCCCGCCACATCATCGTCATGGTCGCCGCCGTCGGTGCCGTCGCGCACTTCGCCGCGTTGCGGTCGGCCTTCGTCGCCCGCTCCGCCGCCGTCCCCGCCGGCGTGCGCGGATGAGTTCCACTCGATGACGGCCTCGCCGCATGACGGGCGCCACCGCATGACGGGCCCTGGCGCATGACGGGCCCCGAGATCGCCATTGTCGGAACCGGCATGACCGACATGAGCCGGCGCGACCTGTCGCCCGAGACCATGGCCTACCAGGCCACCCACGAGGCCCTGGCCGATGCCGGCCTCACGCCGGACGAGCTCGGGCTGGTCATCTTCGCCAACGCCACGGCGGGACGCTTGAACGACCAGGCCTGTGTGCGGGGCCAGAGCTGGCTGCGCAAAGCCGGCCTCAGCGATGTCCCCGTCATCAACGTGGACAACTCGTGCGCGGGCGGAAGCTCCGCCCTGCATCTCGCCACCATGGCGGCCGTCGCGTCCGACCGGCCGGTGCTCGCCCTCGGGGTCGAGAAGATGTGGACGGGGAACCGGGCCGAAACGATGGCCGGCATTGAGGACGGGCTGCCGGCGGACTACCGCCACGACCTGCACGACCGCCGTCATGCCGACGAGAACCCGGCCGGCAGCATCCTCATGGGCCTCAACAACGGCTGGGCCCAGCGGATCATGGACGAACGCGGGGTGACGGCGCGCCAGATGGCCGCCGCCGCGGTCAAGGCCTTCAACCACTCGGCGCGCAATCCCCTGGCCCAGTGCCAGCGCACGGCCACCATCGAGGAGGTGCTCGCCTCACCGCAGGTGGCCGGCGTCCTCACCCGGCTCATGTGCAGCTCCTTCACCGATGGCGCCGCCGCCGTGGTGGTGGCCGGGCCGGCGATTTCAGCAGCGCCCTCCTCCCCCCGTATCATCGGTTCGGTGGCCCGCTCCGGGAATGGACTGCTCGACTACCACGACCGGTTGCGCCAGGCCGCCGAGGCGGCCTGGGAGGCCTGGGGCATGGGCCCCGACGACTTCGACCTCGTCGAGCTGCACGACGCCACCGCCCCCGAGGAGCTCTACGCCCTCGAGTCCCTGGGGTTCTTTCCTCTGGGCGAGGCGGGGCCCGCCACCGAAGCCGGCTGCACCGGAGTGGACGCTCCCGGCCTGGTGGTGAACGCGAGCGGCGGACTGGTCGGGCGGGGGCACCCGCTGGGCGCCACCGGCCTGGCGCAAGTCGTGGAACTGGCCGCCCAGCTGCGCGGGCGGGCCGGGACGCGCCAGGTGCGCGGGGCACGCCTGGGGTTGGCCGTGAACACGGGCGGCATCATCGAGGGCGACGCTGGTTTCGTCGGCATCCACGCCGTCCGGGCCGGCTCGTCGTGACCGGCATCCGCATCACCGGCTGGGGCATCGCGCTGCCCGACAAGGTGGTCACCAACGACGACCTGGCCGCCAGCCTCGACACCAGCGACGCCTGGATCACCGAGCGCACGGGTATCCGTGAACGCCACCTCGGCGGCACGACTTCGGGCCTGGCCATCGAGGCCGCCAAAAACGCACTGCGCTGTGCCGGGCGCACCGGCGCGGACATTGCGCACGTGGTGCTGGCCACCACCACGCCCGACAGCATCGTCCCGGGGACGGCGCCGACCGTCCAGAACGCGCTCGGGGTCCGGGGCGGGGCCTTCGACATCAACGCGGCGTGCTCAGGCTTCGTCTACGGCCTCGTGACCGTGGCCGGCCTCATCGGGGCCGGGGCCGGCCCGATACTGCTCATCGGTGCCGAGACCCTCTCCAACATCACCGACATGGACGACCGGGCCATCGCCATCATCGTGGGCGACGGGGCCGGCGCCGTCGTGGTCGAGCCGGTGGAGGGCCCCGGACAGCTCCTGAGTTGGAACCTCAACTCCGACGGATCACTGCGCCACCTGCTCTACTGCGAGCACGGCGGCACGTTGTACATGGACGGCAAGGAGGTCTTCCGCAAGGCGGTACGGGTGGTGGTCGAGTCGGCCGAGCGGGCCATGGCCGATGCCGGGCTCGGCCCCGACGACGTGTCGCTCCTCGTCCCCCACCAGGCCAACCTGCGCATCATCGTGGCGGCCTGCCAGCGGCTGGGCATCCCCGAGGAGCGCACCGTGGTCGTGATCGATCGCTACGGCAACACCTCCTCTGCCTCCATACCCCTGGCGCTGCACGACGCCATCAGCGACGGCCGGGTGCACGACGGCGACAACCTGCTCCTCACCGGATTCGGCGGGGGTATGACATGGGCCAGCGCCGTCTTGCGCTGGGGCCCGTGAGCGCGGCGAAGCCCGGGCCTCCTCTCGTCATACTGGCCGCGGGACGAGCCCGCCGCTACGGAGGGTGCAAGCCCCTGGCCCCGGTGGGGCCGTACGGCGAGGCGGTCATCGATCTGGTGGCCAGCGACGCCTGGACTGCCGGTTTCGGTCCGATCGTCCTCGTGCTCGGCCCGTCCACCGGACCGGCCATCCGTTATCACGTGGAGCGCACCTGGCCTTCCCGCGTTGACGTCCGCTTCGCCCTCCAAGAGACGCCGCGCGGCACGGTCGACGCCGTGCTGTCCGCGTCGGCGCACTTGGGGAGCGCGTCCTACGGGGTGGGCAACGCGGACGACGTCTACGGGCACGCCGCGATGGCCCGCCTCGCCGCCCACCTGCGCCAGCCCGACCCCACCAACGCCCTGGTGGGGTTCCGACTGGCCGACGCCGTGGTGGGCCAGTCGCCGGTCACCCGGGGCATCTGCCAGGTGGGCCCCGACGGAGAGCTACTGGGCGTGGACGAGCGGCGCCAGGTCACCCCCCTCGCCGACGGGAGCTTCACCTCGGCGGACGGGCGGGAGCCGGTGGAGCTCCCGCCCGATGCCCGGGTGTCGATGAACCTGTGGGGCTTCACCCCGGCGTTCCACCAGACCTTGGAGGCGGCCATGGCCGCGGCCACCGGGGCCTCCGAGGAGGCCGAGGTGCTGCTGCCCGAAGTGGTTGGTGCCTCGCTGGCGTCGTCGCCGTTCACGGTGCTCCCCGCCAGCGGGCGCTGCATCGGGGTGACGCATCCCGACGACCTGCCCCTGGTGCAAGCCGAGCTGGCGCGCCAGGTCGGCCAAGGGGTGCGTCCCGCCACGCTCTGGCCCGCACCCCCCGAGGCCTGACGCGGCTGTCGCCGCTGACGCACCACGTGTGCGCCGGCTGGAGTGCCGGCGCCCCAGGAAACGGATCCGGGCGCGACGCAACCCCGAGTAACCGTTCGGCCGAAGCCTCCCGTGCTCCTCGGGGCTACGTCTGAGACGAACCGCCGACCACGCACCGGGGTCGTGTCGGACAACCCCGGCCCGGGCCTAGTTCGGCGGCTCCAGGGAAGCCACCGTTCCGTCACACGGACCGCCTGTCGTCGAAAACGTTTCCCCGCTCCGGCCGCGAGCCCCTTGCGGAACTCAAAGCCGACCCTCGATCCGGTCTTGCGACCTTCTCTCGGCCACCTTCCACTCCGCCTTGCGGCATCACTTCCGGCTTCCCGCCCACACACCTTGCGGCGCCTGGTTGGGGTTCGGCGGGCTCTCGTCTCCGAACTGGTCACACCTTGCGCCTCTGCTCGCGCAAGGTCAATGGCATTTCGCGATATCCAGACGTTCTCCCCACCTTTTCACCACTCATCCCCAAGGGCATCGAGCGAAATCCCCAACTCTTCCCCATGCCGGCGCACTCCGGTGGGACGGGGTGGCCGACGGGCGCGTGCGAATGCCGCGGGCGGGACGCGGGACGGTGCGCCGGCAACGACGTGCGTCGGCCGCGACGCGCGGGACGGCGCGGCGATCTACAGCGGGGTGACGTAGGCCCCCGAGATCCCGCCGTCGACAAGGAACGTGGAGGCCGTCACGAACGAGGAGTCGTCGGAGGCCAAGAAGGCGGCCGCGGCGGCGATCTCGCGCGCCTCACCGAAGCGCCCCATGGGGATGTGCACCAGGCGGCGGGCCGCCCGCTCAGGGTCCTTGGCGAACAGCTCCTGGAGCATCGCGGTGTTCACCGGCCCCGGGCAGAGCGCGTTGACCCGGACCCCCTGGCGGGCGAATTGCACACCGAGCTCACGGGACATGGCCAGCACCCCACCTTTGCTCGCCGTGTAGCTGATCTGGCTGGTGGCTGCGCCCATTACCGCCACGAACGACGCCGTGTTGATGACCGAACCGCCGCCGCGCTCCAGGAGGTGGGGAATGCCGAACTTGCAGCACAAATAGACCGAGGTCAGGTTGACCTCCTGGACGCGCTGCCATGCCTCGATCCCGGTGTCGAGGATGGAGTCGTCGTCCGGAGGGCTGATCCCGGCGTTGTTGCAGCAGATGTCGATACCGCCGAACCACTCGTCCACGGCGTCGTAAAGGGACTCCACTGCCGCGGCGGAGGTTACGTCCACTTCCACGAACATGCCGCCGATGGAGTCGGCGAGTGCGGTGCCTGCGGCAGCGTCGAGGTCGGCCACCGCCACCTTGGCACCCTCGGCGGCGAACCGCTGCGCGATGGCCGCGCCGATGCCCCGGCTGGCCCCGGTCACGATGGCGA
>PKYA01000049.1 GCA_003133545.1 Acidimicrobiaceae bacterium
GTGCGGTACCGCTGCTTGAGCCTGTCTGGCCACGCTCGACTACGTGGGGGCGGCCACTCCGCGAGGGACGCATGGCAAGGGCCGCAGGACGGAGATGGCTGGCCGAGGTCCGGAATCGGCTGGTAAGTGGTCCTCAGGTGGTGAAGAGTTTGTGCGTCCGTCTCTTCCGTCGAAGCGTAGAGGGTGCATTCGCAGTTGTCAGACTTCCTTCCCTTCATCGTCGTAGGCATCACCACCGGAGCGGTGTACGGCCTGGCGGGCGTGGGCCNNCCCATCATCGTGGACCGCATCTTCGAGACCTTGGCGGAGATCGCCGCCACCGGGGTGTCGGTGCTCCTGGTGGAGCAGTTCGTCACCCGCGCCCTCGCCGTGGTCGACGCGGCCTGCCTACTCAACCGTGGCGAGGTGGTATTCACGGGATCGGCTGACGAGCTCGAGGGCGACGAGATCTTCGAGCGCTACTTTGGGATAGAGTCACGCGCCATTCAGTGATCGAGTTTCACGGGGGAGACGGCATGGTTCGTAAGGTCTCGCTGTTGGTCTCGACGCTGAGCCTTTTCGTGGTCAGCCTCCTGATTTCTGGCAGCGCGCCGGTCTCTGCCTCCACGGCATCGCCCATAAACGTAGGGTTGATTTGCAGCTGCACGGGAGCGTATGCCTCGAGCTTGGTTGGCGACGAAGCGACATTCAAGGCTTGGGCGAGTGCCACCAACGCGGCAGGCGGAATCAACGGGCACAAGGTCGATGTGTTCTTTTCCGATGATCTCAGCAACCCGGCAGTGTCACGCAACGAGGTTGAGACGATGATCACGGCGGATCACGTGGTCGCCATCACCGACGATAGTGGTGTTGACACCGCGTGGGAGGGCTTTGCCAATCAGCACAACGTTCCGGTCGTGGGCGGAGGTCTAGGGGGCGCGATTTTCAATACCGACCCCGATTGGTTCCCTGAGGGTCAGACTGCCAATGCGTTGGAAGCTTCAGTCGTCGTGGCGGCAAAGAAGGCAGGCGCCAAGAGCATCGCCTTCTTCTATTGTGCCGAAACGCCGGGCTGCGCCGAAGCCGTACCCTACATACGAAGCTTGGCGACGACCCTCAAGACGCCCTTGGTCTACACCACACAGATCGCCTACGCAGCACCGAACTACGTAGCGCAGTGCCTTGCGGCCAAGCAAAGTGGGGCACAAGCCCTCATTGTGGTCGAGGCTGCTCTGGTCGTTCAAAGCGCAGTGGCGGACTGTGCAAAGCAGGGCTACACCCCGATAGACGTGGTGGACGGGAGTGCCGTCGCTCTCAGCGATACCTCGACGCCGGGTCTGAGAGACAACCTGCTCGCCATCCAGTCGGACATTCCATTCTCGGTTAAGGCGAACCCGGGAATGAAGGCAATGAGAGTCGCTCTGCATACATACGCCCCTTCGGTACTCACCTCTCCCTCGTTTGGCGAGACGATCGTTTTCCAGTGGGTATCGGGGCAACTTCTTGCGGCGGCGGTCAAAGCCGCTCACATAAAGTCCGGTGAAGCCGTGACGTCTGCTGAAATCAAAACCGGTCTGTATTCACTCCACGGAGACACTCTGGGCGGCATGGCTCCGCCGTTGACCTTTAAGAAAGGCGCGGCGCATCCCGTCAACTGTTGGTTCTGGATGAGGCTCAAGGGCGGCGTGTTCACGACCCCCTATGGGCTGACGACGACGTGTTACAGATAGCCGGCGCCACGTCCGCCCATCTGTTGTGGTCATCGAATATCTCCTTCGTGTAAGGGTGTGAATGCGGGTTGCCGCCGTTGTCGGTTCACTGGAGATAGGGAGCCAGTTCGTCGTATGACTGGGGCAAACCACCGAGTCATGCGTCGCGGTGCGATGCGCGTATCGAGGCCGCCGCCAGCGCGATCGCCGCATACACCCCGAGAACTACGATCGCCGTACCAGGCGTGAGGATCCCGGGCGAACGGTGCACGGTCACGGCCGCCTGGAGGGCGGTGCCAGGCAGGTACCCACGCAAGCTTGCCGGAAGGAGTTGGCCGAACGTGACTCCTCCGACGATGACGACCGCCATCGCAGCGGTTGCCCCTGCAGTGTGTCGAATAACGCCGCCGAGTCCAACTCCGATGACGGCGATGAGGCTGACTGCGACAGCGCCAAAGATGATCGCCGTCAGCACGCCCGGGTGGCCGAGGGTCACTTGGAGGTGCTTGGCGGCGAAGATCCGCTGGCCGATTTCGAAGGCGACAAAATTGGAAACCAACACCACAGGGAAGGCGAATGCCGCCACTATGGCTGCTTTGCCCGCAAGCACGAGTCGCCTCGTCGGCATGGCGGTGAAGGTCGAGCGGATCATGCCAGAGGCGTACTCGGCGGTCACCGACCGTAGGGCAAGCGACCCGAGCAGTACGGCGGCGATCATGATGCCAAACAGCGAGCAGCTCGTCGCGTCGAACGTCGCATGCTGCGCCGGCGTCATGGTGTGCCACTGACTGGCTTGGGAGATCACAAGGACGGCGCCCGTGCCGATGGAGAAGACCAAGGCAAAGACGGCCGTGCGCCACGTGGAAGGAAGGGTGCGAACCTTCGTCCACTCCCCTTTTAGGATCCTGCTGAAGTTGGTCGTCATGTTGGTTGCGCGCCCCGGGAGTGCCGGAGTGGTCGGGTAGGTGCTCACACTCATGTCAATTTCCTTTCGTAGAGCCGGTCAGCTGGCCGGCGTGGAAGTCAGTCTCGTCTCGGGTCAAGTCGAAGAAGGCCTCCTCGAGCGTGCTCACCTGTGGCGCAAGCTCGATGAGGGTGATGCCGTGAGCCGAAGCGGCTCCGCCGACCGCGGCGGCGTCGAGTCCTGTCACGACCATGCAACCGTCGGGAGCGCCCTCGACGAGCGCGCCGCGCTGTGTCAGGGCATAGGCCAGCTCGCCCTGCTGCACCGCCCGGACCCGGACGCTCGCGGCCGAGTGGCGGTTGACGAACTCGTCAGTGCTGGCATCGGCGATGATGCGGCCCCTGGCGATGACGAGCAGGTGATCGGCGGTCTGGGCCATCTCGCTCATGAGGTGACTGGAGAGAAAGACCGTGCGACCTTCGGACGCCAGCGCCTTCATGAGGTTGCGGATCCAGAGGATCCCGTCCGGGTCGAGGCCGTTGATCGGCT
>PKYA01000010.1 GCA_003133545.1 Acidimicrobiaceae bacterium
GGCCCGAGTTCGCCGAAGTAGTTCCCGGGGCCCACCACCGCCAGGGGCTGCTCGTCGCCGTCGGCGCGGATCCGGTAGATCTCGATCTCGCCCTCCTCCACGGCGTAGACGAGATCACCCCGCTCCCCCTGGTTGAACAGGACCTGGCCCGCCTCAAGGCCAATTTCCTCGGGTTCGCGATCTGCGCCGGAAAAGTGGGGGACGAGATCGATCACCCGGTCAGCGATATGGGTGAGCCGATCGTCGTGGGTGGAGACAAGTACCAGGCGCCCCGGTGTGGCCAGAGCCCGCACCAGAGTGAGGACCCCCTCCACCTGGATGTGGTCGAGGTGGGCGGTGGGTTCATCGGCCACCACCAGGGGCGGTTCGTGCACGAGGGCCCGGGCGATGGCGACGCGCTGCTGCTGGCCACCGGACAGCTGGCCCGGTCGGTGATCGGCGCGATCGGCCAAGCCCACCTGGGCCAGCAATTCGTCGGCCCGTGCGGATGCGTCTCGGCGCGGGACCCGGGCCAGGCGCATAGGGGCCATGAGGTTGCCCCGGGCCGAGAGGCTCGGGATGAGGTTGAAGGCCTGGAACACCACCCCCACCGTGGAGCGCCGGTGCTCGCCCAAAGCGGGCCCGGCCAAACCGGCAATGTCCGTCCCCCGGAAGGTGATGGCACCCGACGTCGGCGTGAGCAGACCGGCTAGGCACGACAGCAGCGTCGTCTTGCCGCAGCCGCTCGGGCCGAGCACCACGACAAGCTCCCCGTCCTCGGCCTCGAAGGAGAGCTTGTCGAGGGGGCGCACCATGTAGCCCCCCGAGGCAAACTCCACCGTCAGATCCCGCACCTCGAGCTCTGCCATCACGCCCCCGCAAAGGCGGCGGCGGGATCGACCGACGCCGCTCGGCGCAAGGCGGCCAGGCTGGCCAGCAGACCCACGACCAGAGCCGAGAGGGGGAGAACGATGAAGGCACTGCCGGGTATGTCCACGGGCTGGGCGAAGATGCCGGTCATGAAGGTGGACAGGATCGCCGCGATGACAGCTGCGGCGAGGGCCACGGCCACGGCCTGAGCGGCCAGGCCCACGAAGAGCAGCCCCGTGGACGAACCCAGAGCCTTGAGCACGGCGAAGTCCCGGGTGCGCTCGAGGGCAGTGACGTAGACCAGTGCGGCCACGATGATCGCCGCGATCACCCACATGAAGAGCTTCGAGTTGTTGATGGACGAGACCGCACTCGACAGCTGGACCAGGCTGGCCTGCTCGATCTGGGCGTTGGTGTACACCCCGTAACCTGCGGGCACTGTGGTCGGCACGCCTTTGGTGAGGATGCCGCCGATGAGCGCACGCCCGCCGAAGACGACGTCCTGGGCGTCGGCCACCGTGATGTAGGCGTTGGGCACCCCCCCGAGCAGGGTCCGGTCGGCGACGACGCCGACCACCCGGAAGCGGTGACCGGACACCTCGAACGTCTGGCCGACCCCAAGCTTCATGCGGGCGTCGACTACCGCCTGGCCGCTTCCGGCCAAACCCCGGCCGGTAATCGGCCCGCCGGGCCCCCCGAGGCCCCCGGGGCGGTAGCCGATGAGGTTCACACTCTGCGCCGGTCGGCCACTGATCTGGGCGGCCTGGGGGACGACGATCACGGGGTCGGCCTGGCGGACCCCGGGGGCGTGCGCCACGGCTGAGACGGCCGATGCCGGGATGGGTGACAGTGCCGCGATCCGACCCACGGACCCGGCCGGCAGGACCCACGACTGTGCTCCCATGGCCTGCACCGTCTGATTGATCTCCACGCTGAAGCCGGCGACCATGCCCGACAACAGAAGCGTCATGGCGAAAACGAGGCCTGCCCCGACCACCGCGATCACGAATTGTCGGGCCCGGAACCGGAGGTCGTGCAGCGTGATGGTGAACATCTGAGGCCCCCCTTCTCGATGTGCAGGCGGAACAATAGGGGATGCGGGGTCAGCTCGCCCGGGGTACCCCCCAAGCTTCACGGGACCGCCGGAAGGCGTTCGGAGCGCACAGTATCGGCCTGGCAGGGTGATCCCGGTTGCTGTCGGCGCTATTGGTCCGGTCTTGGCGTCACGCAAGGCGGCAGTTCCGGTCGGTCCGATCAGCGCAGAACGTTCGCCGAACCTCGTGAGTATGGGTCGGGATCAGGACAGTTTCGACAACTCGGTGTTCGCCCGACGTTCCACCATGGCGTAGCCGTGGACGGCGGCGCTCTCCCGTGCCTGCTCGAGGAGCTCCCGGGCTCGGTCGGCGTCACCCGGCCCGTTGCGGGCACGGAGCATCCGACCCCACAACGTATGCGTGTACGCCGCCGCGAACTTCATCTCGCCCCGGGTATTGAGCTCGGCTGCCTGCCCGAAGTACGACTCGGCCTCCTCGTAACGGCCAGCCACAGTGGCGAGACCGCCTAGATACATCGCCACCGGTGGCTGGGGGATAACGCCGTTGTGCGGCACCTGGTCCCGGAACGGAACAAGGAGTTCGATCAACCGTTCGCCATGGACACCGAGTTGCAGCTCAATCACCACCTTGGCGCAACTGAGGATCCCGTCGAACCACCCACTGTCTTCGGGAAACGAGAACGAATCTGCCGCCGCCTCGTCCACCAGCGCCCGGGCTGCTGCTTCGTCGCCCGCTTCGAGGTGTGCCGCCGCGAGAACCGCCCTGAAGGTGGGTATCGATGGATTCTGATCGGCAGTATCGGCGACGAGCGACACCAGTTCCCCAAGGCGGCCCTGCTCGTGCCGGGATTGCATGAGCTGCACGCCGTAGAACGCGAAGGCGTCGGGCTCTCCGCCTGCCGTGCCCACCTCGAGCGCTACGGTGGCGAGCTGCTCGGCCTCTTCGGTGTCGCCGTGTAGTAAAGCGAGCGAGGCGTCGGCAAAGCTGGCGACCCACAATAACAGTGGCTGCCCGAGCCTCTCTGCCATCGCACGCCCAACCGCCAGGCGTTCCCTGGCCAGCTCAAACTGGCCGGCGCGGACTGCAAGCGAGCAATCGATGGAAGTAAAATACAGGGGCGCAGCGTCGGCTAGTTCGCTGGCCGCGACAAATGCTTCCGCGAAGTCCGCCAGCTCCGTGGCGAGTGTCGAAGGGGCGTGGACGGCAGTGCCGCACCTGTACACCACATCGACGAATACGGCCCGATCCCCCAAGCGGCGAGCGATCGCTTTGGCCTCGTCGGCCAGGGCGAGGCGGCGTTCGAGTGGGCTGTCGTAGAGGAGCTCAGTGCACAGCGTGGCAAGAAGACGCGCCCGCTCAGGGCTGTCGGTGTCGGGAAGGGCGTCGAGTGCCGCTTCGATCACGTCGATCTTCTCGGTGTCGAACTGCCCCATGGCGCTGAAGAACCCCCGACTGTTGGCCAGTGCTGCGGCCACCAGACGATCGGTGTCGCCGAGCTCCCGCGCTCCTCGAGCCGCCTCTAGGAGGGTCTCGCGGAACGAGGCGATACCAGCCTGGCGCTGGGCCGTGCCGAGGCCGATCAACAGGTCTGTGCGCGTCAGTGGGTCGACGCTCGACGTGTGGGCGGCGAGCTCGAGCGCCTGGGAGAAATACCGGACCGCGTCGTCGGGCGCCAGCGCCCCGAGGGCGGCGTCGCCAGCCCGCTTGGCATAGGAAATGGCCTTGTCCGAGTCGGTGGGCCTGGTGGCGAGGAGAAAGTGTCTGGCCAGCTCGCCGACAAGGTCCGCGCTGTTCTCNNGTCGGAGAGTTCTTGCACGACGGCGGCACGCTGGGCCTCGTCGAGCAGGTCGATGAGCTCGTCCTCGTCGACCTTGGTCGCCTCCGCCAGGAGCTCTATGCCGAAGTCGCGCCCGATCACCGCTGCCATGGACAAGACCTTGGTCGCCCCTTCCCCGAGGCGTGAGACACGGGTGCCGATGACCGTCCGCACGCTGTGGGGAAGGGAGAGCGGTCCCTCGGTGTCTTTGGTCATCCAGCGCCCGGTGCTCGCGTCCTGGAAGATGTCACCGGACTCCGACAGGTTGCGCAGTACCTCGGCGACGAAGAAGGGGTTGCCGTCGGTCTCGCGGTAGAGCTGATGGGCCAGTCCCACCCCGGCGTCGTCGAGCGCGTGCCCGGCGGCCGACTCCATGAAGGCGATCACCCCGGTGTCCTCCAAGCCCTTCAAGTCGATGGTGGAGACCCCGGTCGGCTCCCGATGCAGCGTCGCTAGGGCTTCGTTGAGGGGATGGGCGGCAGAGAGCTCCCCGTCCCGATACGTCCCGAGGATCAACAAACGGGTAGCCGAGGAGTTGGCGACGACGTGGCGGAGGAGTTGCAGGCTCGGCTTGTCGGCCCAGTGCAGGTCGTCGAGTACGAGGACGACCGGACGCTCCCCGCTCGCCTCCTCCAGTAGTCCCACCACGGCGGAATAGAGGAGGTAGCGCTCGGTATCTGGATCAGTGGTCTGGGTCGGCGGCAACTCGCCCAGACGCTGACTGAGGGCGGGCACCATGCGGGCCAACTCCCCACCATGGCTGGCCATGTGGGTTCGGAGCAGCTCTTCGTCGGCGTGAGCCACGAAATGCGAGAGGGCCTCGTGGAACGGACGATACGGTGCCCCCACCTCCTCGTCACAGCGACCGAGGAGCACAGTCATGCCCCCACCGTGTGCGTGCCGGGCCAGCTCGGACACCAAGGTGGTCTTTCCCTGGCCCGGTTCCCCGGCCAAGAGGATCAGCTCCCGTCCCTCGCCGCTGGCCACACGCTTAGCCGCGGTGTCCAAGAGGGCGAACTCGACCTCGCGACCGATGACCCCGACGGCGGGAGGATGGGTCAGGCGGGTGGGAAGCGGCACCCTGCCCGATCCAGGTGCGTCGCCTTCGAGAGGCTCCCACGAGACGTGGAGCGTTTCGATGGGCTCGGGCAGGCCCTTCAGCTCCAGTTCTCCGAGCGAGGTGAAGGTGTGCGTGCTTCTGCGACCGGCGTTGGCCCGCACCAGGTCGGAAACCAGGATCTGGCCACCCTCGGCTCGAGCGCAGAGGCGGGCTGCTTCTATGACCGGGTCGCCGAAGTAGTCGTCGGCCTCCCGGCTCGCCTCGCCCGAGCTCAACCCCACCCGGAGCCCGAGCGACCTCTCCCCACCGGCGTTGTCGCGCTGGACGACCTGCTGCATGGCCACCGCGCAACTGAGAGCCGCCGATGCGGCGGGAAAGACGACCATGAGGCCGTCGCCCAGGTTCTTGACCTCGGTGCCCCCGGAGGTGGCGATGGCCTGGCGGAGGGCCGAGAAGTGCTTGCGACGCACCTCGTCGCCTACTTCAGGGGTCAGTGAAGAGGCGAGCTCAGTCGAACCCACCAGATCGGTGAAGAGCACCGTGATGTTCTCGGTGGTGGACACCGAACCCCCTGTCGCCGCCAGTAGGCCAAAGACTAGGCGAGATCAGGGTTTTCTTCACGGTGTGGCGATCGACGGCGAGGGCGGCCTGGCGGACGGTCGCCCTGCTCG
>PKYA01000129.1:0-228 GCA_003133545.1 Acidimicrobiaceae bacterium
ACATGCATGGTACCAGTGCCTGGAACGGCCCGTCAACGGGGCCTCCGGGATGCTCGCCCACCCGGTGCTCGTGCCGACACGTTCGAATCGCCAGAAACCCACCACCGCCAGGGCTCTTCGGCGGCCACGCTAATGCCGATCCTCGCCCCGTTCCCCGGGGCGGCCGGCGCGGCCCGATCGACACACAGGCGAACATCGAGGTCGCCGGCCATCAGGTCGGCGCCATCG
>PKYA01000129.1:295-15641 GCA_003133545.1 Acidimicrobiaceae bacterium
CCACGTTGGCGCACCAGTGCATCCCGTAGGTGAAGTACACATACAACCGGCCGGGCGGCCCGAACATGGTGGCATTGCGCTTGGTCGGTCCCCGAAATGCGTGCGAGGCCGGGTCCTCCACCCCCCGATAGGCCTCCACCTCCACGATGCGTACGACCCGCTCGCGATGGATGAGCAGCGTGTTGAGCAACTGCGGAGCCACCTCGACGGGGTCGCCGGCCAAGAGGTCGATCGGGACCGGAACCGGTTGGGCGGCCCCGGTGCTCATGACGATGCCAGGTTCGGCTGCTCCTCGCCGGCCAAGACGCCGAGCCGGGTCCGGTCGACGCCAAGGCGGCGGCTGAACCGTTCCAGCTGTTCGGAGACGGCCGCCGATCCCGCACCGCCGGGCGTCGTGCGCCTGCTGACCGCGACACCCGGCTCGAGCAGTTTCGCTCCTTCGTCGCCCAGATCCGGGTGGGCCTGCACCAGCTCGCTCAGCGTGACGTGACGCTCGATCGAGTCGCGAACGAGGCCGGCCACGAGCGAGTGCGCCTTGCGGAAGGGCACGCCCTTCTCGACGAGGTACTCGGCCAGGTCCACCGCGGCGGCGGCGGACCCGTCGGCGGCGGCCTGCATGCGGTCGTGATGAAACTCGACGGTGGCAAACAGGCCCGACAGCGCGCGAAGTGCCAGGGTGATCTGGCTCACCGCGTCGATGAGGGGCTCCTTGTCCTCTTGGAGGTCCCGGTTGTAGGAGAGCGGGAGCCCCTTCAGGGTCACGAGCAGCCCGGTCAAATGGCCGATGAACCGCCCCGCCTTCCCGCGGGCGAGCTCGGCCACGTCTGGGTTCTTCTTCTGCGGCAGCATCGAGCTGCCGGTGGCATAGGCATCATCGAACGTGCAAAAGCCGAACTCCTCGGTCGACCACAACACGAGTTCCTCACCCATCCGCGAGAGGTGCACCCCGAGCAGCGCGATGTCGAACAGTGCCTCGGCGACGAAATCGCGGTCCGCCACGGCATCGAGCGAGTTTTCGAAATGGCCGTGGAAGCCCAATTCGGCGGCAACGAAATCGGGGTCGAGCGGGAGGGAGGACCCGGCCAGTGCCCCTGCCCCCAGTGGGGAGATGTTCAGCCGGTCCACCGTCACCAGCAGCCGGTCCACGTCGCGGGCCAGCGCCCAGCCGTGCGCCAGCAGGTGATGGGCCAACAGCACCGGTTGGGCCCGCTGCATGTGCGTGTACCCCGGGAGGTAGACGTCGGCCGCCTCCCTGGCCCGCTGGGCCAGCGCGTCCTGGAGGGCCATGATCTCCGACGCCACACCCACCAGCGACCGGCGGCACCACAGCCGCAGGTCGGTGGCCACCTGGTCGTTGCGACTGCGCCCCGTGTGGAGCTTGGCGCCGACGGCATCGCCCGCCAGCTCGGTCACCCGTCGTTCCACGGCGGTGTGGATGTCCTCGTCGCCGGGGGCGAAGACGAAAGCGCCGGTTGCGAACTCCTCCTCGACGAGGGCGAGGGTGTCGAGCAGGTGCGCCACCTCGCCGTCGGTCAGGATGCCGATCTTCCCGAGGCCCTTGACATGGGCCCGGGAGCCAGCCAGGTCATCGGGGGCCAGCGCCTGGTCGAACGGGAGGCTGACCGTGAACGTGGCCACGGCCTCGGCCATCTCGGTCGAGATCCGGCCTTTCCACAGCGTCATGACCGTCCCTCCGCCCCCGGGCCCTGGCGGGCCGACCACGTGGCGACACCCAGTCCCCACAGGCGGACGAAGCCTTCAGCATCGGCGTGGCGGAACGAGTCCGACGCGTCGTAGGTGGCGAGGTCGTGGTCGTAGAGCGCCACCGGGCTGCGGCGCCCGACCACCGTGCAGGTACCCGGAGCAGCGAAGCGCAGGCGCACCTCCCCGGTGACGTGACGCTGCGATTCGGCGATGAACGCATCGAGCGCGGATTTGAGCGGGGAGAACCACAACCCGTCGTAGACCAGTTCGGACCAGCGGGGCTCGAGGCGCGCCTTCTCGTGGTGCAGGTCCCGCTCGAGCGTCAGGTCCTCGAGGTCGGCGTGCGCGATCAGCAACGACAGTGCCGCCGGGCACTCGTAGACCTCGCGGCTCTTGATCCCGACGCGGCGGTTCTCCACCATGTCCAGCCGGCCGAAACCGCGGCTACCGGCGATCCGACCGATTTTGCCGATGAGCTCTTCGGGGCGCAGCGACTCGCCGTCCAACGTCACCGGCACGCCGGCCGAGAAGCCGACGACGATTTCGACCGGTTCGGTTTCGGTGACCCGGGTGAGCGTGTAGACGTCGTCGGGCGCGGGTGCCCACGGATCCTCTATGGCACCGCACTCGATCGCCTTGCCCCACAGGTTGTCGTCAATGGAATAGAGCTTGTCCTTGGTCACGGTGATGGGGATCTCCCACTTGGCGGCCAGCTCGACGCAGTCCTCACGGCTGAGACCCCACACCCGGGCGGGGGCGTAGATCGACAAGTCGGGGGCCAGCGCGCGCGTGCCCACCTCGAAGCGCACCTGGTCGTTGCCCTTGCCGGTGCAGCCGTGCGCCACGGCGGTGGCCCCGTGCCGGCGGGCCTCGGCGACCAGGTGGCGCACGATGACCGGGCGCGACAGGGCCGACACGAGCGGGTACTTGCCCTCGTAACGGGCATTGGCCCGGAGCGCCGGCATGCAGAACTCCTCGGCCATCTCGGCGCGGGCGTCGACCACGACGGCCTCCACTGCCCCGGCGGCCAGGGCCCGGGCACGGATGGCGTCCCAGTCCTCCCCGCCCCGGTCCGCCGCCTGGCCGACGTTGACGGCGACGGCGATCACCTCGACGTTCTCGTTCTCTATAAGCCATCGGACCGCCACCGACGTGTCGAGGCCACCGCTGTAGGCCAACACCACCCGTTCAGCCATGCTCAGTCGCTCCCTTGCTCGTGCGCGATGCCGGCCACGTCGCTCAGACGGGCCGCCATCGCCCTCCCCCCCAACTCCTCAGCCACCACCACGAGGACCGTGTCGTCACCGGCCACGGTACCCACGACCGCTTCCAAGCCACTCCGATCGAGCGCCGAGCCTACGACATGCGCCGATCCGGGTGGGGTGCGGAGCACCACCAGGTTGCCCGAGTGCGCCACCTCGACGACCCACTCCCCCAATACCCGTCGCAGATGGTCCTCGGGGGCGATCTGGTGCACCGGGAGCTCGGGCAGGGCATAGGCCGTGTCCCCGCCGGGCAGGCGGACCTTCACCGCCCCCAGGTCCTCGAGATCCCGCGACACCGTGGTCTGGGTGGCCTCGACACCCTGCTCGGCGAGCAGTGCCACCAGCTGGATCTGGCTGGTGACGGCGCGGGCCTCGAGCAACTTGGTGATGCGGTGCTGGCGCTGGTTCTTGGTCAGGCGGGTGACCGGGGCCGGCGGGGAGAGGGCCTGCTCGCTCACGGTCGGTCCTCCTCGACGGACCAGGCCAAGATCCCGCGCATGGCGGTCTGGCGGTGGGCGGCCTGTTTCCACACCACGGAATGGGAACCCTCGAGGACCGAGGCCGCGATCTCCTCACCCCGGTGCGCCGGCAAGCAGTGCAGGACCAGCACGCCCGGCTCGGCCACGTCGAGCAGCGCGTCGTCGACGGTGAAGCCGGCGAACGCGGCCAGGCGTTCCGCCTTCTCCTCCTCCTGGCCCATGCTGGTCCAGACATCGGTGTACAGCGCGTCCGCCCCGCCCGCCGCCTCGATGGGATCGGTGGTGCAGTTCACGGTGCCCCCCCGCCCGTACGCGGCGGACAATGCATGCAGGGAGGCGAGGTCCTCCGCCGAGAACGAGTAGCCCGCCGGGGAGGCCACCCGGAAGTGCATTCCCTCCATCATCGCTGCCTTGGCCAGCGAGCGGCACATGTTGTTGGCGTCGCCGATGTAGGCCAGCACCTCTCCGGCGAGGTCGCCCATGATCTCGCGCAGTGTGAGCATGTCGGCCACCGCCTGGCAGGGGTGCGCCCGGTCGGAGAGGAGATTGATGACCGGGACGTCGAACTCGCTGGCCTCGAGCGCGAACGCCATGCGGGCGAGCACGTCGTGATCGAACACACGGGCGCACACGATGCGGTGATAGCAACCCAGGGTACGGGCGATGTCCTCGACGGACTCCCGCGTATCGAGGCCGACCTCAGTGCCCTGTATGTAGACCGGATGCGCGCCCAGCGCGAACGCGGCCATCTCGCTCGAGTTGCGCGTGCGGGCCGAGGGCTTCTCGAAGAGGAGCGCCACTCCCTGCCCCTCGAGGACACGGGTGACGGGGTCGGCCAGGGCCAGCTCCACCACGCGCGCGTAGTCGTGCGGCGTGAAGTCATCGATGTCGAAGAGGTCGGGCATGCGTCAGTCCCCCGTCCCGGCCATGACCTCCGTCATGACCCCGCCCAGGATCGCGAGCGCGCGGTCGATCTCGCCGTCGTCGACCAGAAGGGGCGGCGCTACGCGCACCGCGTCGGGCCGCACGGCGTTGACGAGCAACCCGCGCGCCAGCGCCGCCGCCGCCACATCCTTGGCCCGAGGGGCCGCCAGCTGTGCCGCCAGAAGGAGACCCGCTCCCCGGACGGAGACCACGCCGGGCAGCGTGCCCAGTCCGGCGGCGAGGCGTGCCCCGGCGCGTTGGGCGCGCCCGCACACGTCCTCTTGCTCCATCACCGCCAAGGTGGCCCGCGCCGCGGCCATGGCCAGGGGCTGGCCGCCGAATGTCGAGCCGTGGTCCCCCGGCCCGAAGGCGGCCGCCACCTCGGCCCGGGCCCAGCAGGCGCCGACGGGCATGCCGTTGCCGAGGGCCTTGGCGATCGTCACCACGTCGGGCGCCAGGCCCTGGGCCTGGAAGGCGAACCAGTGGCCGGTGCGTCCGAGACCGGTCTGGACTTCATCGAGCATCAAGAGGGCGTCGTGTTCGGTGCACAGCGATCGGACGGCGCCCAGGTAGTCCGAGCTGGGCACCATCACCCCCCCTTCCCCTTGGAGTGGCTCGAGCAGCACGGCCGCGACGGTGTCGCCCTCGAGCGCGGCCTCGAGCGCCTCGATGTCGTCGTAGGGGACGTGGACGAAGCCCTCGGGCAGCGGGAGAAAGGGGGTGTGCTTCTCGGGCTGGCCGGTCGCCGTCAAGGTGGCCAGCGTCCTCCCATGGAACGAATTGAGCGCGCTGACCACGACGTGGCGCCCCGCTCCGGCCCATCGCCGAGCGAGCTTGAGCGCGCACTCGTTGGCCTCCGCCCCCGAATTGCAAAAGAAGACCTGGCCGCCCGCCTGGCCGATGCCGCCATTGATCAGGCGGTCGATGGTCAACGCAACTTCGGGAGCCAAGGTGTTCCCGTAGAGGTTCGACGTGTGGCAGAGGGTGCGCGCCTGCGCGGCCACCGCGTCGGCCACGACCGGGTGGGCGTGCCCGAGCGCCACCACGGCCAGCCCGGTGATGAAGTCGAGGTACCCCTTCCCGGCGGCGTCGAAGAGCATCGTCCCCTCGCCGCGGACGAAGGTGACCGGCGGCTCGGCGTAGGTGCGCATCATGGCGCTGCGATCGGGCGGCGCAAGCGCTGTGGGAGGTGTGGCAGGTGCGGGCGTGGCGGGTCCGGTCATGGCAGCACCATCGTCCCCACGCCCGAGTCGGTGAACAGCTCGAGCAGCAGTGCGTGCGGCACCCGGCCGTCGAGGATGTGGGCCCGCGCCACGCCACCGCGCACGGCCTGGGCGCAGGCCTCGATCTTGGGCTTCATGCCGCCGACCGCCCCGCCACTGCGCAGGATCTCGTCGACCACGTCGAGGCCGGCCTGGTGGACGAGTGTCGAAGGATCGTCGGGGACCACGCGGAGCCCTTCGACATCGGTGAGGAAGATGAGCTTCTCGGCTCCCAACGCCTCCGCCAGCGCGCCGGCCACGGTGTCCGCGTTGATGTTGTAGGCCTGTCCCTTCGCGTCGGCCGCGATGGTGGCCACCACCGGGATGATCCCCTCGGCCACCAGGCGCTGCAGCATGGTCGGGTCGACCACCGCCACGTTGCCCACGAAGCCGAGGTCGACGTGGCTCTGGGCGGCCGTGATGAGGTTGGCGTCCTCGCCCGACATGCCCACCGCCAACGGGCCGTGCACGTTGATGGCCGAGACGATGTCGCGGTTCACCTTCCCCACCAGCACCATGCGTGCGATATCGAGCGTGTCGGCATCGGTCACCCGCAAGCCGTCGCGGAACTCGGTCTCCTTGCCCAGCCGGGCCATGAGGGCGCCGATCTGGGGCCCTCCGCCGTGCACCACCACGGGCCGCATGCCGACGGCGCGCATGAGGACCACATCTTGGGCGAACGAGGACAGCGGGTCGTCGGTGCCGTCGAGCGCGCTGCCGCCGTACTTGACCACGACGATCTTGCCCCTGAACTGTTGGATGTACGGCAGCGCCTCCACCAGCAGCGAGGCCGTGTTGTGCGCCGCCGCCCGCTGGGCCCGGGTGTTCTTCGCCGTGGCCGTCATGACGTGGTCCGGTTCTCGTCGATGTAGCCGTAGCCGAGGTCGGTGCCCAGGACGGCGGCGGCGCCGTCCCCCAGGCCCAGGTCGCACAGGATCTCGACGTGCCGGCCCCCCATGTGGATGGCCACGGCCGCCGCGTCATGGGTCGCCGCCACCCCGCGGGCGCACACCACCACACCGCCGTAGGCCACGGAGACCCGCTCCATGTCGAAGGCCACGCCGGCGGAACCCAGCTCGCTGACGACGCGGCCCCAGTAGGGGTCCTCGCCGTTGAGCGAGCACTGGACGAGCATGGAGTCGGCCACTTTGCGCGCGGCCACATGCGCGGCGCCGTCGCTGGCCGCGCCAGTCACGCGGATGTGCGCCACCTTGGTCGCTCCCTCGGCGTCGTCGACCATCTGCTCGGCCAACGAGCCACAGGCTTGGCGCAGCGCGTCGGTCAATGCGGCGAGCGACGGCGTGGCCGCCCGGCCACTCGCCAGCACCAGCACCGTGTCATTGGTCGACGTGCAACCGTCGACCGTCATGGAGTTGAAGGACGCATCCACGGCCGCGCGCAATGCCGAGCCGAGCGTGCCCGGGTCGACCGCGGCGTCCGTCGTGCACAGCGCCAGCATGGTCGCCATGTGGGGCGCCAACATGGCCGCCCCCTTGGCCATGGCCCCCACCCTGAACCCGTCCGCCTGCACCAGCGCGGTCTTGGGCTTGGTGTCGGTGGTCATGATGGCGCGGGCCGCGCAGGCCGCCGACTCGGGTGCGGCGGAGCGGCCGTCGACGATCGGGCGTACCCGCGGCCCCGCCTCCTCCAGAGGGAACGGGATCCCGATCAGGCCGGTCTGGCAGACGAGGATCTCCTCGGGCGCGGCGCCGATGCCCTGGGCGGTCTGCGCGCAGAGGGACTTCGCCGCGGCGCGCCCCGGTTCCCCGGTCGCCGCGTTGGCATTCCCCGAGGTGAGGATCACGCCGGCCGCCCGGCCCCCGGTCAGCTCGAGGTGGAGGCGGCTCACCTGCACCGGCGCCGCGGCGGCGAGATTCGCCGTGAAGACGCCGGCGGCGGGGACGGCCTTGCCATCCTCGGTGGCGACGATCGCCACGTCGGGCACTCCCCCGGCCTTGATCCCGGCCGAGCCGCCCGAGGCCACGAACCCCTTCGGGGCGGTCACGCTCACGGGTACACCCCGGCCAGGGGCAGCCCGGTGGTCTCGGGCAGGCCGAGGGCGGCATTGGCGCACTGAATGGCCTGTCCCGAGGCGCCCTTGACCAGGTTGTCGAGGGCACAGAGCACGAGCGCCCACCCGGTACGGACGTCGACCCGGGCCGTCACGTGGGCGCAGTTGGAGCCAGCCGTGGCCTTGGTCGACGGCGGCGCGTCGGTGACCACGACGAAGGGCTCGTCGTCGTAGGCCTCGTGCAGCACGGCCATGACTTCTGCGGTGCCAGCCGTCCCGGCCGCGGCCGTGGGCCGGGCGTAGCAGGTGGCCAGGATCCCGCGGACCATGGGTGCGAGATGCGGCGTGAAGAGCACCTGTGCACTCAGGATCTGCTCCATCTCGGGGGTGTGCCGGTGGCTGAGCAGCCCGTACGCGGTGAAGTCCTCGTCGACCGTGCCGAAGTGCAGCGACTCCCTGGCCCCACGCCCTGCCCCCGAGACGCCCGAGGCGGCATCGACGACGATCCCACTTGGCTCCACCAATCCGGCCCGCAGGAGCGGAGCCAGTGCCAACCCGGCTGCCGTCGGGTAGCACCCGGCCGCCGCCACCAAACTGGCCCCGGCGAGCCCGGGCCGGAACAGCTCGGGCAGGCCGAAGGCCGCCTGCGCCAAGAACTCGGGCGCCGCGTGCTCCTCCCCGTACCAGGCGGGATAGAGCGCGGCATCGTGCAGCCGGAAGTCTGCGGCCAGGTCCACGATGAGACCGACCCGCCCCGACAACGCCGGGACGAGCCGTTGGGACTCCCCGTGGGGCAGCGCGCAGAACACCACGTCGAGGCCGTCCATGGCGTCCAGCGCGGAGTCGACCGGTGCCGCGGGGCCGCCAAGCTCATGGACCAGTCCAGGCTCGTAGACCAATCCCGGATAGGAGGCGGCCAACGACGGCGTGTGCACGCCCACTTGCTCGCCAGCGTGGGAAAAGGCCGTGACCACGGCGACTTCGAGTGCCGGATGCCCCGCCAGCAACCGGAGCAGCTCCACTCCGGTGTATCCCGAGGCCCCGATGATCCCCGCCTTCATCGCATTAGTATACATACTTCTGCATAGTCATGGGACTGATATACTTGACACACACATTCTTTAGGCGCACAGCAGGAGCACACAATAGATATGGGGCAAGCACAACGACCCAGCCCAGCAGCCTTCTTCAAGCGATCCGCTACTTTTCGGACCCCGACGTAGCCTTTGGGTTTGTTATGGAACTGCGCTGGCCTGATGGTTCGATTACGTGCCCTCGATGCGGTCACGGGCATGTGTCGTTCTATGAAAACCGCCGTATTTGGCGGTGCCAAGGTTGCAAAAAGCAGTTCTCTATCAAGGTCGGTACCATCTTTCAGGATTCCCCTATCGGTTTCGACAAGTGGCTCCCCGCCATGTGGCTGATCGCCAATAGCAAGAACAGTGTTTCTAGTCACGAACTGGGACGGGCGCTTTTTGTCACGCAAAAGACGGCGTGGTTCATGCTCCACCGCATTCGTGAAGCAATGCTTACGGAGTCGTTCACAAAGATGTCTGGCACGGTCGAAGTTGACGAGACATACATCAGTGGAGAAGCCGAGAACATGCACGAATACAAGAGGGTTGCGATGCGAGGCGCTGGCAAGCGCGTTGTCAACAAAATCACGGTGCAGGGGGCCCGCGAGCGCGCGACAGGCAACGTCTCCGCATCGGTGCTGCCTATATGAGGGGGAGGGAGAGCCTCTGTACGGCACGATCGCAATGCCTTCTTTAACGCCGTGATCGCGGGGGGCGGCCTAGTCGCCCTCAGGCTTAGGAGCGGCAATCTTGGCCTTGTTCCTCCGAGTCGCTCTGGCCTGTCGCATGGTCTCCCTCTGACCTGGCACCACATATAGCTCGTGCACGGCGTCGGCGATGAGCTGCGCACCGTTTGCGATCCGTCCGGTTAATCGGCGGTGAAGTCCACAGACCGTGCAACGGCCAGTCGCCGGCGCATCTCGTCCACGCTGATCGACTGCCGCTCCGCCTCGCGCAGAGCATTGAGGGCCGCAAGGGCCTTCCACTATCCCGTGCGATCAACCATCGGGATCTCATAAGACGACACTTTGATCCCCTGCACGCTCCTACTCTGGCTGTCGACAAAGAACCGAAAGCTGTCCACGGATACCGGCACGAAGGGCGCGCTGTAACCCAGAATGGTAGTTGGGCGCAATACGTGCAGATCTGACGCCGTGGCTGCCACGAACCGCCAATACGGCTGGCCATTGTTGTAGCCCATAAACATATTGGGCGGTTTAAAGAGGACCGTCTGCAGCGTCCACGACAAACCCAGCGATAGTTGGAAGGTGGCGACGACCGAGTTGCCAGGTGGTGCGGTGGGCACCGCCACCCAACGGTTGAACCCGGTTGTCACGCTGCCGAGGGACCGCATTGGTTGTCACCTCGCAAACGGTTCCACTTCTCTGATCCAGGGTCGGTGCTGGCGGTTCGTCTACGAGAATCCATCGCGCTGGGCGGGACATTGCATGGAGCCAGGTGTGGAAAGGCCGCCACAAGTACCTCGCAGGGTGGAAGCCTGTCTGGAGTTGCGAGCGGCACACTGGCACGCTGATGCGTGCGAGGCGAATACCAGTCGCACCAAGGTAGGGGCTGACTTCCCAAGGTAGCGTCAGACGATGGCCGCCATAAGACTGGCAACAGAGAGGCAGACCGAAACCACATCTGAGCGAGCGTCCAGCTACGCCCGGCTCGTCCTCATTGGAGTGATTTTAGTCTTCGTCGCACTCGGCACAGTCATCGCAATCAAGACTCCGGCCTATGAATCGGCCGATGAGCCTGGCCATGTCCAGAACATCGAGACTCTGGTGAGCGGGCACTGGTATGGAATGCACTGCGTTTCAATTCCTTTTAAGTGCTCTGGTGATGAAGCGCATCAAGCGCCTCTTTATTATCTTCTCTTGGCGGGTTGGCAGCGACTCGTGGGATTGCCGGCCCAAGCTCCCTATGTCGCACCAGTGACTCTTGAGATGAAGAACGGACTTTTCGTAACCCACAGCTCGGCCGACCTTCGATTCCTATTGTGGCTCCGCCTTCCGAACGTCCTCCTAGGCGCGTGCACCGTGCTCTTCACGTACTTCGCTGTGCGACTTGTCTCCTCAAACCCTTGGACACCGGTTGTAGGCGCGTCAATGGTTGCCTTCTTGCCACGGTTCGTGTTTCTCTCGTCGTTTGTGACGAATGACAATTTGGTCGATCTGCTCGGTGCGGTACTCACTGTCGCTTCCTTGCGATATGCGCGAGCGCCCAATCGCTGGCGGATGGCCGCAGTAGGGGCTGTCGTCGGGTTGTTGTTGATCACGAAGCTCTCGGCGCTGTCGATCGCGCTTGTATTAGTAGTGCTTGCCTTCATGGTCACCGGATGGAAGCGGCGGGCTGGATACCTCGGGATTGGTGTGCTTTCGACCCTCGTCATCAGTGGCTGGTACTTCGTACAGAACACTGTCCGATATGGCGATCCCCTGGCGCGCCGAGCTTCAGCCGGTTACCTGTCTTTGGTTGGGGGACTCGGTACATCGTTCGGAAAGGCATACAAAGCAGGCAATCCGTTGAGTCTGATCTTTGACCGTGTCCCAGTGCGAATCCTCGACAGCTTCTGGTATCAGTCGGGCTGGAACCAATTTCATTGGTCGTGGCCCGTCAATCTCATCTTCTCGCTTGTACTTGCCGGAGCACTGGCCGGACTTTTTCGTCATCACATTGACCGAAAGACACTGGTCACGTTGCTGGCCATCACTTTTGCGGCATTCTTGTCGATCTGGTTTGTCGCCTTCCAGACTGCTACGTATCAGGCGCGTTACGCCTTCGTCGGCCTCGCGGCGATAGCTGCGTTAGCTGCCGTTGGAGTGGAACGGTGGAAGCTGCCGACTCGCTTCCTTCTCCCCGTCATGGGACTGTGCGGCACACTTGTAGCGATTCAACAGAATGTACTTGCAGTTCATTGGGGGGCTTGACTTTAGTTGAAGTTAAGATGCCGCGCAGTCCGTGCGTATTTTGTTATTTTGGACCGCGACTTGGCTCGACATCACTTGCGTTTGTGTGGACGTCGCCACGGACACAAGCCACTCGGGCAGCCCGTCAGCACCAAATCTGAACCAGCGTCTCCCAATGGCGCCCGGTACAACCGTTTACACCGATCAGGCAAGCGCCTACCGTGGCGTCAGCGAGAACTACCTACACGCCTACATCACCCACGGTCGCGAATCAATCCCGAGGGCGCCCAGCAGATTCCGTTGAGTGTCATCCATGAGGTCCAGTGTGAACCAGGTTGCTGTAGCCGTGGGCCGGGGTCACCTAAGGCAGGCTCCCCATCGTCCGGGTCAGAAACGACAGAGTCCTGATCTTGGGGTTGACATATGTGTGTCAAGTACATCGGTCCATAAGTCATGCGGATCGTGTGCACCGGGACCACGCCACCTGGGCCAGCAGCGGGAGAGGAGCAGGCGGAGCTCGAACGGAGAGTGCGGTCAGTCCCCGAGCCGCGGTCCGGGCGTGAACGTGGCCGGGATTCTGCCCCACCCGCCGATCATCGACCAGTTCGGGTACTCGACGATCCCGTCCTCGTCGATGTGAAAGTCAGGCATCCGGGCCAGCACCTGGGTGAGCAGCTCCCTCAACTCGAGCCGGGCCAGGTGCGAACCGGGGCAACGGTGCAACCCCATCCCGAAGGTCACGTGCCGGTTGGGGAACCGGTCGATCACGAACCGGTCGGCGTCGGGGAACTCCGCTTCGTCGCGATTGGCGGACACCTCACTCAGGAGGGCCCTATCTCCCTTGTGCATCTGGCATCCGGCCAGGGTGACGTCACGGGCGACGACCCGGCCGTGGGTGCGAGCCGGCGGGTAGTACCGCAAGAACTCCTCGACAGCAGCGTCGATGAGGGACGGGTCGTCGAGGAGGCGCTGGCGGTCGGCCCGATGCCGCGACAGGTGGATGAGGGCGGCCGAGGACACCGACGTGCTGGTGTCGACTCCTCCACCGACGACCAAGCGGGTGACTGCCGCTGCCGCGTCGAGAGAGATCCGCTCTCCGTCGATGTCGTGATGCACGATGGCGGTCATGCCGTCGTCGCGCGGTGTCGCGAGGCGAGCGGTCAATTCGGCCTGCACCACCTCGGCCACCCACCGCAACTCTCGCAGCGTGGCGGCGTACTCCAGGGTGCCGTTGGCGTAGGCGGCCATGTGGTGGAACGCCCCGGAGATCCGCGTCCACTCGGCCCGATCGAAGCCGAGCATCTCGAGTGCCACCGATTCGGGCACCCGGCACGTGAGATCGTCGGCGAACTCACAGGTCCCGCGCTCGATCACCTGGTCGATAGCGTGCGTGACCCAGTACGCGACGCGCGGGCGGAGTCGCGCCGCGGCCTGGGGAGAGAGCATGCGGGCGAGGACACGCCGCATCGGGTTCCACTCGGGCGGATCGAGCTCCTCGGGATAGAGCACCGGCATCGCGTTGCCGCTGATCGACAGCGACGTTCGCTCTGGGTCCGACCGGGCCGACGAGAACGATTCCCAATCGCGGAACGCGGCCGCCACCTCCTCGTACCCGGCCACGACCCAGAATCCCCCGTTGGCTTCGGACCAACCCACCGGGCAACACTGGCGGAATTCCTTCCAGGCCTGGTCCGACTCGGCACTGCTCCGGTGCGCGAAGTGGTCGAACGCCGGCGGCGGACCCGCTATCTCGCGCATGCGCTCAGACGCCTTCTTCGAGCGCAATGGCGGACTCAGGGCAGCCGAGGACACCGAGCCTGGCCCTCTCGAGCGCCTCGCCCGACACCTCGCGCATCTGCACAAGCCCGTAACCATCCTCGTCGAGGCCGAACACGTCGGGGGCGAGCGTGTAGCACCTCCCGTGCCCCTGGCACTTCTCGCTGTCGAGCGTCACCCTCACGTTGGTCACCGCAGGACCATGCCGCCGTCGACGCCGATCACCTGACCGGTAATCCACTCTGCCGCATCGGAGAACAAGAAAGCGACCATGGCGGCGATGTCGCGCGGCTCGCCGAGGCGGTTCAGGAGTTGCAAACGCAGGTACGCCTGCTGGTGCTCGGCCGGCACCGTGGGCCGCAGCTCATCGGAGAGGACGACACCGGGCGCCACTGCATTGCAGCGGATGCCTTCTCGGCCCCACCGGCTGGCGATGTGGCGCACGAGCGCCCCGAGCCCCGCCTTCGACGTGGCATACGCCGGGCGGATGGCGCCTCCCGCGAAGGCGGCGGCCGAGCTGGTGACCACTATGGAGCCGCCGCCCGCCTCGAGGAGGTGCGGCAGGGCGTGGCGGGCGGTGTAGAAGAATCCCGTCAGGTCGACGGCCAGGCTCTGGTGCCACGTCGCGCTGTCCATCGCCACGATGTCCGTGTCCTTCGAGAGCACTTCGGGACGGAGGTCGGCGGCGTTGGAGAAGAGGCCATCCAAACGCCCGAAGGCCTCTACCGCGGCCCCGATCAAGGCCTGCACCGAGTCCTCGTCCGCGATGTCGAAATGGACGAACCGGGCTCCCCCGCCGATGGCCTCCACGGTGCGCTGCCCGGCCTGGTCATTGATGTCGCCGACGACAACCCGAGCGCCACGGCGTGCCACGTGGCGCGCCGTTTCCGCACCGATCCCGGTGGCCCCACCGGCCACGACGATCACCTTGTCCTCGAGTGTGCCTTCGTCCATGTCCGCCCCCTCCTTATCCCGGGGGTCCCTGTTTAGCGGAGGAAGGGTCTTCGTGCCCGGATCGCGCGATCCTGTGTGGATGATCGACCATGTGACTCTTCAGGTCCGCGACCTTCCGGCCAGCCGCGCCTTCTATGAGGCCGTGCTCGCCCCTCTGGGCATCGCGGCCCAGGACATCGACGGCGCCGTCGGCTTCTTCGGCCCCGAGCAGGGCTCGTTCTGGTTGTGCCCAGCGCAACGCGCGGAGGATCGGGAGCTCCACATTGCCTTCCGCGCCCCCACGCGTGGCGTCGTACGCGGCTTCCACGACGCTGCCGTGGCCATCGGGGCCGAGGTGCTCCACGCGCCACGCGTCTTCCCCGAGTACCACGCGCACTATTTCGGCGCCTTCGTGCGCGATCCGGACGGGCACAACATTGAGGCGGTCTGCAACCACCCCGACGGCTGACCTGGTGACGCCGGCCTGACGGCCGGTATCCCCCGCGCCGCGACGGGGGTTAGCCCCCGTTGCGAACGCCCGGTAGCGGCATTCTCAACGGCCCCGCGCTTCCTTACCGTGGAGGCATGATCACTGCAGAAGGACTCACCAAGCGTTACGGCAAACACCTGGCCGTCGACCATCTCAGCTTCGAGGTCACCCCGGGGGTCGTCACCGGGTTCCTCGGGCCGAACGGGTCCGGCAAGTCGACCACCATGCGCATGATCATGGGCCTGGACCGGCCGGACGCCGGGCAGGTCCGCATCGGCGGCCGCCGCTACGGCGACCTGCGCTGGCCGCTGCGCGAGGTCGGGGCGCTGCTGGAGGCCAGGGCGTTCCACCCGGGCCGCACCGCCCGCGACCACCTGGCCGCCCTGGCGGCCAGCAACGCTGTCCCCTGGTCCCGGGCCAGCGAGGTGCTGGACATGGTCGGCCTGGCCAGCGTCGCGCGCCAGCGCGCGGGCAAGTTCTCGCTGGGCATGGCGCAGCGGCTCGGCATCGCCGC
>PKYA01000129.1:15668-15829 GCA_003133545.1 Acidimicrobiaceae bacterium
ATGGCCGAGCACCTGGTGGTCATCGGCCGGGGCCGGCTGCTGGCCGACACCTCGGTGGCGGAGCTGTCGCTGGGCGCGCCGTCGCTCGAGGCCGCGTTCCTGGAACTGACCGGGGCCAGCGCCGAATACCAGGCGGCGCCCTGGCCGCCAGTAGCACAGCC
>PKYA01000208.1 GCA_003133545.1 Acidimicrobiaceae bacterium
TACCCAACGGACCGCGAATTCGGCTCGTGGAAGGCGCTGGCCTTTTTTCCAGCGCCAGACCACCGAGGTCGAGGTGCCAACCGCATGGGCCACGTCACGAATCGACACCCTGGCCGCTACGCGCATCGCCCGGCCAGCGCCGCTCTTCGCCAGCCGCCGGGCGCGGGCAACCGCAGCGAGGTCGACGGTTGTCTGTTCGGGCACACCGATCGTCACGCCCCCACGTTGACCGGTCTAGCCGCCCTCGTCAACCCATTCCCCAGCCATTATTGCTGGTCAGATATAGGGAATGTCCTAACAGTTGTCAAAGCATTCCCGTCTTGATTAAGGTCAACTTCATGGAGCCCGGAGAGATCAGCCAGGTGTATCTCTGGCCCGACGAGCGCCGCGGCCCATACCTGTTGCGTCTGACATTGCGGGTGGTACGGGACCGCCACGAGGTGGTCGGAGTCGAGCTGTGGGGCGATGCGCCATCCATCTGGCGCACCGAGGTCAGCGGAGATCGCCAGGACGTGGACGCAGTCACCTGGAGCACTACGGCGCGCCGACGTTGGGAAGCGGCGGTGAGTGAACCGGTGCCCATCCGGGCGACAACGATACGGCTGCCTCTCGAACGTCTGGCCAAAGACGTCCTCGCACGCTTCCGCCGGATCGCCTCCATCATCAAGAGCGGGCGGACCCCGACCTTGACCACATCGTCGGGTGAGCGCATCGGCGGCCGTCCCTTAAGCGCAGCGGCGCGGCGCGCAGCCGAGTTCATCGACCACCCAGGCAAGTCCACACGAGGCCGCCAACCGCTCTACGGCGAGGATCACTTTCAGGCCGTGGCAAAGGTCTACTCCGAAGCATTGGCGCGTCGTGAACCACCGACGCTCGCGGTCGCCAACGCCAAGGGTGTCAATAAATCGACCGCGGCGAAATGGATTAGCCGGGCGCGCCAGAAGAGCTATTTGCCGCCCACCGCACAGGGTGTTCCGGCGGGGTCGCGGGCGGGGAAGTCCGATTCACGACACGGCAAGAGCCGTGCGAGCAAGAGAGAGGAACCACCAACATGAGAGGGCACGTTCGCAAGCACGGCAAGGAATGGGCTGTCGTGGTCGACATTCGTCGCGACCAAGAGGGCAAGCGTCAGCAGCGGTGACACAGCTTCCCAACGAAGCGTGAGGCCGAGAACGGGCTAACGGAGATCTTGGGCAAACTCGGCCGCGATGAATACGTCGCGCCGACCAAGGTCTCCCTTGGCGAATACATGCGGGACGTGTGGTTCCCGTACCTGGACGACCAGGTGGAGGCTGCCACGCTCCGGGCCACCACGGTGGCGCAATACCGTTCGCTGGCTGAGACGCACGTGATCCCGAATCTCGGCGGAATGAGGATGCGCGCACTCACTCCGCCGATGCTCGACAGGCTCTATGGCGAACTGTTGAGGAGTGGTCGGCGCGTTCGTCCCGGCAAACCTCCGGCGGGTCTGTCATCGACGACCGTGCACGCGATCCACGTCACGGTCTCGGCCGCATTGACACACGCTGTCCGCAAGGGTGTGCTCTCTCGCAACGTGGCAAAGATGGCTCGCGCGCCCAAGTCGAGAGGGAGCAAGCGATCTGGACCGTGGGGGAGACGGTGCACTTCCTTGACGCCACGAAGGCGGACCGGCTCCACGCCTTGTACCTCACCGCGTTGGCGACTGGTATGCGCAGGGGCGAGCTGGCCGGGTTGCGGCGGTCAGACATTGATCTCGATCCGGGTAAACTCACCATCGCGTCGGCACGCGTCGTCGTCGGTTATGCCGTCATCGAGACTGGACCGAAGACGGCCAAGGGTCGGCGCACCATCGCTATCGCCCCAGCCGTCGTCGATTCCCTGATGAGCCATGGGCGGCGCCAACTCGAGGAGCACATGGGGTGGGGGCCAGGGTGGACCGACACAGGCCTCGTGTTCACCCGTGAGGACGGCACCGGACTACACCCGCAGTATGTGACGTGGGTGTTTCAGCGGGCTGCCAAGCAAGCCGGGCTGCCTGTTCTCCCGCTGCACGCACTCCGCCACGGGCACGCCACGGCAGGGCTGCGGCAGGGGTCGACCTCCTCACGATGTCACGGCGTCTCGGGCACAGCAGTGTGGCCATCACGGGTTACGTCTACAGCCACGTCGTCGAGGAACTCGACCGCGATGCCGCCGACCGCACCGCAGACCTGCTATTCGCCCCCGAGGGAGCGGTCGGACTGAGTGGGTTAGCCTGAGACCCATGTTGCGGACCTGCACACTGGAATCGGAAGCGCCGTTCGGGGAGCTGCAGACGCGGCCTCGGACGTCATGTTTGCAAACCGTTTGCAAAATGGCCCCTCCGACGCTTGGACTCAGTTCGATAGGAGACTAGAAGCGCAGGTCACAACACATGCGGGCTGTGGCGCAGCTTGGTTAGCGCGCTTGACTGGGGGTCAAGAGGTCCCGGGTTCAAATCCCGGCAGCCCGACGAGCAAAGGTTTTCCCCATTCAGTGGACCACCCGGGGAGTCAGTGACTCCTGTTCCGATAGGTGAACTGATCGTCGGAACTGGTTGTGCTGGTCCCATTGGCGGTCCTCACCACGACGTCGACGGTCCCGGCAGCCTCCGCCGGGGCGACCGCTGTGATCCGGGTCGACGAGGACACGCTGAAGCTCGACGCCGGCACGGTGCCGAAGCTCACCTGGGTGGCCCCGTTGAAGCCGGTGCCCTTTATGGTCACCGTCGTGCCACCTGCCGTCGGACCCGACGTTTGCGAGAGCGACGAAACCACCGGCAGTGTGAGGATCGAGGTGAACTGGTCAGCCGTCACCACCGCGCTGGTTCCACCGGGCGTCGTGACAGTCACGTCGGTCGCTCCGGCAGCCTCCGCCGGGGCGACCGCGGTGATCCGGGTCGACGAGGACACGCTGAAACTCGACGCCGGCACGGTGCCGAAGAGCACCTTGGTGGCCCCGTTGAAGCCGGTCCCCTTCACGCTGACCGACGTCCCTCCGGTGCTCGGACCCGATGTCGGCGACAGGGACGTGATCGTTGGCGCGGGCCCCGGTGGCGGCGGGGCAGCGGCCCACGTGAACACATCGGTAGTGGTCACCGGCGGGCTTGTCCCCAACGGAGTAGTCACGAAGACGAGGGACCCATAACCTGGAAGCCCGCTCGGAGTGGTCGCGGTGATCGTCGAGTCATTGACGACGACCACATTGGTGGCCAGCTCGCCGTTCCAGAACGTCACGAGCTCCGTCCCGGTGAATCCGGTCCCGGTGATGGTGATGGAGGTGCCTCCGGCTGCGGGTCCCGAGTTCGGCGAAATCCCCGTGATAGTGACCGGACCGGTGTTGCTAACAGGTCCTGAGTCCCCTCCGTGGCCGAGAAACGTGGTTGGGTCAGAGATCGCGATGCCAATCGCGCTGCCGACGGCGACGCAGGCCGAAGCCGTGACGCACGAGACTCCGGTGAACCCGGCGCTCTGATTCAAGGTCGGATCGAGCGACCAGGCCGTCCCGTCCCACTGCTCCATGAGGCTCTGAGTGGTGTACGGGTCCCCAGGGGGGCCTGGGGCGAAGGTGGTCTGACCGACCGCGCTGCAGGCCGAGGCCGTGGGGCATGACACCCCAGAGAGCTGGTTGAACGCGTTCACTCCCGCGCCGAACACCGGGTTCGGGCTCGGCACGATCGACCAAGTTGCCCCGTTCCACTGCTCGATGAGGGTCTGGGCCGCGATGGCGCTGGAGGACGCCGCGCCGACGGCGGCGCAGGCCGAGGCCGTGGTGCACGAAATCGCAGCTAAGTCGTTATTAACGGTCGTGCTCGTGTTCGGGCTCGGCAGGATCGACCAGCTTGTTCCGTTCCACTGCTCAGTCAGGGTCTGGTTGTAGAGGCCACCAGCTGACCCCACGGCGATGCAGGACGAGGGCGAGGTGCACGAGACCCCCAAGAGGACGCCCAAATTGCCACCCGGCGTACCATTCGTTGTCGGGCTCGGCACGACCGACCAAGTCGAGCCGTTCCACTGCTCGATGAGGGGCCCGTTCGCGTAGGAGCCTGTGGCCATACAGAACGAGGCCGAGGTACATGAGACCGCGTCGAGCGTGCCGGCGTAAGTGCCGCCCGTGTTCGGGCTCGGCACGTTCGTCCATCCGTTTCCGTTCGTCGAGTCTTCGGTGCCCTGACCCACGGCGACGCAGAAGAACGATCCCGGAGCGCAGGAGACCGCCAACGGTTGCCAGGTAGGAGCGGTCGGACTGGTAGTGGATTCCCAGAAGGCTCCGTTCCACGCATACGTGAAGTTCTGGGCCACGCTGGTGAGACTGCCCACCGCCGCGCAGGACGCTACCGAAGAGCACGAAACCGCAACAAGGCCTTGAGAGCCACCCACCGCGTACGACCAGTTAGTGTTGGCTGCTGCCGCGGCCGGCGTCAAAGCCGCGATAACACCGAAGGGGCTCGTTCCCGCCACGACCAGCAGCGAGACCACCGCAACCGAAAGCCGCATGATCGCTCGCGCGTGCTTAGGCCTGCGCCCGATTCCCATCATTGTTTTCCCGCCTTCCGCCATTGGACCGGGATCTCGCTTCCGCCGCGGCCCAGCCAACGCGTACGCTGCTGCACTGCAAAGCTAAGTCGGACAATCCCTCAAGAGAACCCTTGTTTCTCTGAAGAAGATCGCAAAATTGTGGCAGGCAACCCTTGGCCTTGCGTAAGGACCCCCCCGAGATGGCCCCTGACCGGCACCACACGAGAAGTACACGGCGCAGATGTCCCCCGAAGAGCGGCAAAAAACGAACGATCAGGTGTCTCCTATGACGTTGTGCCTCTGGACGAAGTCCCTTAGGGCGAAGTGTCTTTCTGACCAGAGGTTGCCGGTCGAGCCGCGCTTAACTTGTTCCACTTCGGTGACGCTCGACCTGGTCGGATGGCCAGTGAACAACGCTTACGGTCCGATACCTGGGGGTCAAGAGGTCCCGGGTTCAAATCCCGGCAGCCCGACGCAAAAGTGCACTTCAGAGAAGGTATGGAATTTCCGTGCCGTTGGCCCGACGAGCCATCCCCGCGAAATCCACGCGCGACACCCGAGCTGATCCACCTCCTGCTTCGTCCAGAAGAGGACGAGCGCCGGGGGAGTGGACTCGTGGCGGAAGTCCCCCGGGCCAGTCACCGCCGACGACTGAGATGGCGAGATACTCGTCGATCGCGATCACGACGGAAACGGTCTGGAGCGATCAGTCGTCGGTATCGAGGCGAGCCCCACCAAGGAGCGGGTCCGCTGCCAAGTCCCAGTCAAGCGAAGCCTGGAACTCTTCTGCCAGGTACCCCTTCACAAGGCGTCAGAGAATTGCACGGTCTTCTAGGGTCAGGCGAGAGTCACCCGCCCGCCGGCGTCGGCGCCGTTGTTCGGGGAGATCAACAGAAACCATGACCCCTATTCTGACTCGTCTGCCAATCTCAAGGTGTCTGACAAGCGCATTGCCGTCAGCAAGGGCAAACTCGGTGCTCACTACAGTTAGCGATTAGAGAATGTCCACGACGCAAAGGGGACACCGGGCCGGCGACGGGAACACCCCTACCGGATGCTCGAATCGGGGAGGTCGGCGTTGGTCGTTCAGGGCGTGACTTTCCAAGTCACGCCTCCGTCAGATGTCACAACGGTCACGGGCAGCCCGTTGACCGGTTCGGCGGTGGTCAGCCTGAAGCCTGTGGCGACGCATGTGGTCGTGGTCGGACACGAGACGCCCTCAAGACCGGTGACGATCGTTGGAGCGGGTGGGGCAACCCAGTTTTGGCCCCCGTCGGTCGTAGTGAGGATGAGACTATGTCCATCTCGGGTGAAATCACCCCCCACCGCAACGCACTGCAAGGCGGTGGGGCAAGAAATGGCATTCATCTTGGCTGCACCTGGCGGGAGCACTGCGAAGGACCATGACTTGCCGCCATCGGCGCTCACCATGATCAGCCCTGAGTACCCAGATTGCGCCTCAATGCCCCCGACGAGCAGGCAGTTGGTCCGAGACATACACACAAGCCCTGCGAACGTGGGTATGCCGACGGCCCCTTGAGGGTAGTGACCGGCTGGCAGTTGCGCCTGCGTCCATGTCGCCCCACCGTCTGAGGTGACAATGACGCTGATAAGGCCGGAGAACCCTTCAGCGATGCAGTGGTGAGGTGTCGTACAGGTGACGAGTGCCAGCGGCGCCTCGTACCGGGGCAACGTCAAGGATGTCCACTGCTCCCCGGTAGAACGAGTGACGAGTGCCACAGCGGTCGGAGACCTGGCCTGAGAGCCAACCGCCATGCAGAAGTGTGCGGTGGGGCACGAGATGCTCGTGAGCTGACCCACTCTCTTCGGCAGTGTTGGCAGTACCTTCCAGGTGTGACCCCCATCGCTCGTCCGGGTCACCACGCCTCTTACAATCACGTACTTCGTGCTCACCGGATTCCCTCCGACTGCGATACACGAGCGCGCCGTCGCGCATGCCAACGCGTCCAGGCCCTTGACACCGACGAGTCGTGGGGTGCTGGCCCAGAGAGCGCCGCGATCAGTCGTTATCGCCGCGAATCCACCATCGGGTTCCCTGGCATTGACGAGACCGCTGCGGACGCGGGTGACGGCGGTGACATGGGTACCCACCCCGATGCAGTTTTCCTGCGATGTGCACACCACGGAGTTGAGCGGTGCTGCCAGCGTCCTTGCGATCAGATGGCCTGCTGTGTGCTGCACGGGGTTGCTGGCTGCGACGACAGAAGAGCAGGAGGAAGCGGCGAGCCCAGCGACTATGAGGGAGCCGATCCTTCCCACTCTTCGTTGCGACCTCACGAGGACTGATGCTACGCAGGTTCAGGGAAAATCCGACCTACTGTCCCTAACCCATTTGTACCCAACCGTCCCACCGGACCGGCGAACTGGAGCACCTCTGATTCTTATGGTGGCCCGAGGTCACACTCCAAGACGATGATCACTTTGGTTGGGTCTCGATGAGTTGTGCGTGGTCAGGTACGGTTCCTCGCGACGGAGTCACTTGGACTAGTGGGTCTGAGTCGGGGCCGGTCGGTCGAGTTGCGTTGACAAATCCGTTGACGAGAGTCCTCTGCCGTGCTGGACACCGCGCCCGCCACCGGCCTTGCTCGGCGTCCACCGACTCGGGTCATCGGGGGG
>PKYA01000093.1:0-19481 GCA_003133545.1 Acidimicrobiaceae bacterium
CTCAGACCGAGGTCTTGAAGCCACTGATCAACCTGGAGAAGCGCCTTCCGCCTGGTGGGCTGACTGGTTCACTCGGCCCATCGTTAGAATTGGACCCGGCCGAATCGAGTGGTTTCCGAAGCCGAACAAACCCGATGACCATGAGCCACGCGGAGACGAGTGACGTCGCCACCCAGATTCTTGCTCTAGGTCTCATAAATGCCCTAATACGCTAGGTGACGCTTATCGCCAAGCGCAAGGGAGGCCCAACGGGTCAATCCGAGATATCAACGTATAGCTCGATCTCGTTCCGGTCCGGATCGAGCACGTGCACGCTTCTGGAAGAGCCCCGCTCCGTCTCATAGAGGACCCGGGTCCCCGAGGCATCGAACAAGCGGCGCGCAAGACCAAACTCCTCGGCTGAACCTCCGATCTTGAATGCCAGGTGAGCAAGCCCAGTGGTGTCGTCGCCTGGCGATAGTGCGTCGAAACCGACCTCCATCAGGGCGAAGTCGTGATGGTTTCGTGAGGTCTCCAGGGCAAAGAAGGTCATAGCCGGATCCGAGATTCGCGAGATGATCGGCATGCCTAACATGCCCGAAAAGAAGTCCTCGGAGCGTTGCAGGTTTCGCACCTTGAGGACGACATGCCCGAGAGCTTGCACGTATACAGTGATGCCCCCTTCGATGTCCGCTAGCGGATCAGCTCGCGTTGGCCAGGACCGTGTCGCTGTCTTCAGCGCTCATGGGGGGCCCGATTGGCCTGAGGTCATGGGACGCAGCGATGCGCGCCAGTTCGTCCATGGGCGGAAACATTGGGTGGCTCGGCACGACACGCTCCGTAGCTGGAGTGCTGAGGGCGCGGATGAGATCACGGAAGCTGGCGTTGTCGTGCACGAGCAGGATCCGCGCCCTGCGCTGACCGACCACTCGGAACGTGTGCGGCACGCCGCGGGGCATGGAGACCCAGTGCCCGGCTCCGACGACCAGCTCTTCGTCGCCGCAGCGCACGACCATCTGGCCCTCGAGGATGTACCAGGTGTCGTCGAGGTCGTCGTGGACGTGCAGCGGGGGCGCCGAGCCCACCGGCAAGGTCATCTCGAGCACGACGGTGTCCATTTCGGGTGCGCAGCGGTGCTCAACGACCAAGGTGTCGAGGAACCACCATGCCTGCGCTTGTTCGTTGTCGGGGGAGTCAACTACGGCTGTCGTCATTTCGGGCAACCTCCTAGTAGAAAACTGTCCCCGGACCCGTTAGTCAGGTATCCTTATGATTAGATCGTATGGTAGCCTTACGACTATGTCAAGCAATTCTTTCGCTGGGGAACACCCCAGCGGCGAGCTACCCCGGTACGTCGGCGCCATGTTGCGCGTCGTCTGGCAGTGGGTCCGCGATCAGATGTATGCGGGCGTCGTTGCGGCGGGATACGACGATCTGAACGCCGCACATGTCGGGCTCTGGCGCTATCCAGGCCTCGACGGACTACGTCCAAGCCAGCTTGCGGACCGGGCGGGGATCACGAAACAGTCGGTCAACGACCTGCTCGGGCACCTGGAACGACACGGGTACCTCTTGCGCGTGCCCGATTCGGCCGACGGAAGGGNNGCGGCCCAGCTGCGGATCGCAGAGATCCTGGGGCCGCGACGCTTCGCCCAGCTGCACAGCTCCCTTGAGCTTCTGACCGAGCAGCTGGCAGCTTCACTGGCCGTCCCCTAATGCCGGGTATGCAGCAGCTCCGAGCTAATAGCGAACGCAACCCACCGCCACCTGCGATCTCGTTCTGCTGGAATTAGAGCCTGATGCCGAGATTTCTGACCACAGACGGGGTGGACATCCGCTTCGACGTAATCGGGACAGGTCCGCCCCTGCTGGTGTGCCACGGAGGGCCGAGCAATGTGTGCGACACCCTCATCGGCGATCTCGCCGCTCTAAGCCCGTATTTCACCCTCGTCTTCCACGACTACCGCGGCAGCGGACAGTCCTCTGCGGCCCCCAAGGACACCTACACCTTCGCCCGGCTTGCCGATGACCTCGACGAGTTACGTCGGCACCTGAACTTGGGATCCGTGCCGGTTCTGGCGCATTCGATGGGCGGCCTGGTGGCAATCGAGTTCGCGCTCCGGCATGCGTCCGCTGAGAGTCTGATCCTGGCCGGGGTTTCGCCGTGCATGTCTCCGGCCAGCACCGCAGTTCCTATGATCAGGGCCCTTGGCCCTCGCAGAACCGCACGTATGGCGGTCCTCGCCCTGTGGTTCCTGGTCGCGTGGAGCTGGCGAGCTGCGAGTACGAAGAGGACGGCGGCGATGTACGCCCCTACTGACGTGACGCAAGAAGCACGACCTGAACGCCGACAGATGGTGGCGAAAGCCCATCCATGGCTGCCAGTTTGGAACGACAACGCCACCGCACTCCAGAGGGCGATCGTGTCGACGGACTTGCGACAACAACTCCACGAGATCCGCTGTCCCGCCCTGGTGATGTACGGATCTCGTGATGCCATGATGGTGGTCGGCGCTCGGATGCTTGAGTCACACCTGGCAGACCTAACAGTCATTCGTCTGGACGACGTCGGCCATGAGGTCTTCATTGAAGAGCCCGCCCGTGTGTTCATCGAGATACGCAGATTCGTTGAAGTCCACGGCTCATAATACTCGACGTGGCATTCGCCTTGGGGTTAGGTTGCAGGCGCTGAACCTCCTGCTGTCGGCGTAGCCCCATACGCCGGGCTGCGGCAGACTTTCGGACTAGGTTCCGCCACCTCGAATCCCCAGACGATGTCAGAGTTTCGGCACCGTCCACGACGTGTCCGCAGCCCATCGCTCGGCGAGAGCCATCAAGACATCGGTGGCGGGGTCCTTGACGGATCCATAGTCAGCTAGCGTCTGGGTGGTTGCAGCAAGTTCCCTCTTGAAACGACCCCAGGCCTCTCGGGCCCCAGGATCTGCTGTCAAGAAGTCCCGAAACAACAGGGCGTATCGCTCGTTCGGTGATCCGCTTACCCGGACGTGGACATTGCCAAGCCGAAATCCGGGTGGCGTCGCAAACACCAGCTTGGCCCATTGTTCGACGTCTCCGACCCATCCAGCAGGGATGTGGTCATGGAGGTTCCATTCTTCGTACTTTTGGACGAACTTTGCCGAAGTGAAGGTCTCGATGATTGCGTCGCGATCCAGGTTCGCCACGATGACCTGCATGTCAATGACGTCCTTGGCGGCCAGCCCCGGAACCGACGTGGACCCGATGTGATCGATGCGCAAGGCAATGGGCCCTAGCGCAGCGCTGAGCGCGTCGGCGAGCAGGGCCGAGTCGGCGACCCAGTCCGGACGCCATTCGGTGAGAATCACCTTGTCGGCGAGTTCCATACGTCCAATATTGCTCGAACAGGTCGCTGTCTTGCCCAGGCCAAGTTCGCGGGGATTGGCATCAGGCTTTTGTAATCCCCGTCGACGGGTCGATCTCGATCGTGTCGAAGTTGACCCAAGGCAACTCGATCGGCGACGAGCCGATCGTGCCCTGCGTGATCAACCGCACGACATCGCATAAACGGGCCGGCAAGACCGCCTCGTTCGTGGTGTCGAGCTCTTCTATCGTCCACCATCGCCATGCCGCGTGGAGTTCGTGTTCCAGTGGCTCCCATCCCGCAGTCGATGGCTCGAACCGCTCCGTGCGCCACGCGAAGAAGGAGTCCACCGAGTACAGAGGCTGGCCGCGAAATGTCCATTCGCCCCGGCAGATGGCGACAGGCTCGCCCAACTCTGCGCGATCAATGACCACGCCCGTCTCTTCAGCGAGCTCGCGTGCTGCGGCTTCGCCGAGTGCTTCGCCGGGCTTGACCCCTCCTCCAGGAGTGATCCAGAGCGGGGGTTTGGAGTCATGAGGGTCTTCGATCCGAAACAGCAACACGCTGGCGGTCCCGTCAACGACGATCACGCGCGCCGAGGGCCGGTCGGGAGGCGTGGTCATCTTCCCATCCTGACCGACGGAGAGTCCTCACGCACCGAACTCAGTCGGGAGCCGACGGGTACGCTATGCCCTGCAATTGTGGCTCTTCCCTCTGCCGTGGCGTTGTCTCGAGTAACGATTGGCGCCTGCCCGACCTCCGGGCGCGATACCGGCATCACTGGGTTCCGGCTCTGGAGGCTCGGATCGCGGGCGAATGAGACGAGACTGCCTCCGTACTCCGGGAGCGGGATAGGTGGACTGCGGTAAGGTGGCACCTATGCTGCGACGTCTATGCAGGTCGTGGTCACGGGATCGAGCGGCCCGATCGGCCAAGCACTGTGCTCCCATCTCACCAGATGCGGCCACCATGTCGTCAGGGTCGTGCGCCGCCCGGTCCAACCCGGTGAGTTCGCCCTTCGTTGGGATCCAGTAGGCGGCACCTTCGATGCCCGTGGCCTCGAAGGTGCTGACGCGGTGGTCCACCTGGCCGGCGCAGGTGTCGGCGACCGCCGCTGGAGCGAGGACCGCAAACGGGTTCTCATCGAAAGCCGTACCCGCTCCACTGCGTTGCTGGTCGATGCGTTGGCTGGTCTGGATCACCGGCCTCGCGTGCTGGTGAGCGCATCGGCCATCGGGTTTTACGGGGACCGTCGCGACGAGGTTCTCACAGAGCAGAGTCCACCGGGTGACGACTTCCTCGCCTCGCTTTGCGTGCGCTGGGAAGCCGAAGCTACCTGCGCCACAGAGTCCGGCATCAGGGTGGTGTGTGCTCGCACTGGCCTTGTCTTGAGTCCGGAGGGAGGCGCGCTCCCCAAGCTGTTGCCGCTGTTCAAGCTCGGCTTGGGCGGGAGATACGGATCGGGCGCCCAGTGGTGGAGTTGGATCACCCTCGACGACGAGATCCGGGCGATTGAGTGGCTACTGGAGAATGATGTGCGCGGGCCGGTGAACTTGACTGCGCCGAACCCCGTGACCAACCGCGACTTCACTCGAGTCCTCAGCGCGGTGCTATCTCGACCGGCCCTGCTCCCAGTGCCCGGGTTCGGCCCGAGGCTGTTGCTCGGGTCTGAGCTTGCCGACTCCTTGCTCTTTACCAGCGCCCGGGTGCGGCCCGCAGTCCTCGAGTCAAGTGGCTTCGCGTTCACTTCCTCCGACTTAGAGGCGGGACTGCGACACATGCTGAAGCGGCCCGCGTCGTGAGTACGTCACCACGGCGAATTGGCGCTCAGACACGAAAACAGCCGCTACGTCGCCGCGGCCATCCCTCTAATCACCGACAGTGGGCCCCTACGTCCCTGCCCCAGTTCGAAGCCGGTTGGGGCTCCCGTACGCCAATGGGGCGAAGGGATGGACGCCACCTCGGAGATGACTGCAGCCATGTGGAAACCTGGTCGAATGGACGAAGCGTATTTCTACGAACTCCCGCCAGTCCGTGCTCTGTTGTTCGATCTCGGTGGCGTAGTCATCAACTTCGACTTCGGGAGAGCCTTCCAACTTTGGGCCTCTCGGGCGGGTTGTGATCCAAGACTGATCGCAGAGCGATTCTGCCTCGACGATTCCTACGAGCAACACGAGCGAGGTGAGATTCCGGGATCCAGCTACTTCGCCGCTTTACGTCATTCCCTGGGCATCGACATCTCCGACGATGATTTCATCGCGGGATGGAATGACGTCTATCTCGGTCCCGTTCCTGGCATGTCCGAAGTGCTGTCTGTCGCTCAACGGCACTTGCCACTCTTTGCGTTTACAAACTCCAATCCGACCCATAAGAGCGCTTGGGAGATTCTCTACGCGAACGAATTGCGACCCTTTCAACAGATATTCGTCTCGTCCGATCTTGGGTTTCGAAAGCCTGATCCTGAGGCATTCTATCTCGTTGCCAGACGTATGGGTTTCGAACCTGGGGAGGTCTTGTTCTTCGACGACACGCCGGGGAACGTCGACGGAGCCCGAACGGCCGGGATGCAAAGTGTGCTGGTTGGCTCGATGAGAGATGTTCGCCGGGCACTCTCACGAATTGGGCTCGAAGTCGAGGCCTGAGGGTCGGCGGAGTAGTCCTGCGGCAGATCACACCCAAGGAGAGTTCCAAACGGCCGACAGAAGGACAGCGATCGGCTACGTCTCCATTCTCATCGAGGGTCTTCTAAGAGCGGCCATCCGGCGGATCGTCTCTGAGGAGTTGAAAAATCGCCTCTGGCCTGGTCCGATGGAGCGGAAGACGGGATTCGAACCCGCGACCCTCACCTTGGCAATTTGTTGAGGCATACTTCGGTTGGCTGCAGAAATGCGAATTTCCCCGGTAACTTCGCGTAATTCGGGTGTCCTCTACAGACCGCAGAAGACTATGTTTGTCAACGGCTGGTGGTATTTCCGTGGTGCGCAAAACGCAAATTTGCGCACCACATGCACCACCACACATTTCGTCTCTCGGGCAGCAGGCACTACGGATCACCCCGGCGGTCGTACCGAGCCACGAGCACCTAGCGAGATCGCGGGTCACCGCCCTCATCGAATAAACGGACCCCACAGGTGCACCTCACGCCCGCTCGCCAGACCGCTCGCCGGGGCCCTGGTGCTGGTGTCTGCGCTGACGGTGACACAGCTGGCCGGCGAGGACGCCCCGACCGGCGCGTCCTCGAGCGCTGTTGGGGGACCGCTGGGGCACTCGGGAAGATGGATCACCGACGCCCGGGGACGCGTCGTGATCCTCCATGGCCTGAACATGGTCAACAAACGGGCGCCCTACACCCCGGCGGCGGCCGGGTTCGGGGCGACGGCCGCCAAGACCCTGGCCGACAACGGGTTCGACGTGGTACGGCTCGGCGTCCTCTACCAGTCCGTGGAGCCACGTCCCGGGGTCTTCAACCGTCGCTATCTTCGCTCCATCGCCAAGACGGTGGCGCAGCTGGCGCGTCACGGTGTGTACTCCCTACTCGACTTCCACCAAGACGAGATGAACCAAGAGTTCGGCGGCGAGGGATTCCCGACCTGGTCGGTGGAGACCGACGGGTTGCCGGTCCAGCACTACGTCTTCTCGCAGGGGTACCTCGAGAGCCCGGCGCTCGATCGCGCCTACGATAACTTTTGGACCGATCAGCAGGGCCGAGGTGGCGTAGGACTGCAGCAGCGCTACGTGGCCGCCTGGGAGCAGGTGGCCCGTCAGTTCGCCGGCGACCCGTGGGTGCTCGGCTACGACCTGTTCAACGAGCCCTGGCCGGCCGACGGCACGGCGGCGGAGCTCGCCTCCTTCTACACCAAGACGATCGCCGGCATCCGGTCGGTCGATCGTCGTCATCTCATCTGGTACGAGCCCTACGTGACATTCGACTACGGAATCCAGACCCAGCTCCCGAGCTTCTCGGACCGGCTCCTCGGCATGTCGTTCCACGACTATTGCCTGGGCAACGCCGAGCAAGAGCCCACCACCTGCGCCGCCAGCGAGAAGACGACCGTCGCCAACGCGCTGGCGCACTCTGCGTCGACCGGCGTGGCCCTCATGATGACCGAGTTCGGTGCGACGGACGACTACGGGGACTTGGGCCGGGTGATGGACATCGCCGATGCCCATCAGCTGCCGTGGATCGAATGGGCCTACTGCGGCTGCGACGATCCGACCGGAACGATCCCACCTCGTACCGAGGCACTGGTCTACAACCCGGCCCGACCCGGAACGGGTACCAACGTCAACCTGGTCAAGCTGCAACTCTTGGCCGAGCCCTACCCGAGGGTGGTGTCGGGAACTCCCCTGTCCTACACCTTTGACCAGACCACCCGTACCTTTCGCCTCGTCTACACCACCAAGGCCCCCGATGGCCACCGCTTCGGGGCCGGAGCGTGCACCGCCGTCATCGTCCCGCCCGTGCAGTACCCGACGGGCTACCGGGTGAAGGTGGACGGCGGGCGCGTGCTCTCGAGGACCGGGGCCGGTGTGCTGCAGGTGGGATCGACCGGCGGCCATGACACGGTGTCGGTCACCGTGACACCGGACGGGCACGGACGCACCACCGATGCCGGTCCGGTCCCGGCCAGCTGTACGTAGTGGCGTTGCCCACCGAGGCGCCCCCCAGGGCACTCCCGCTCACTCGGTCACCTCCGAGGAGAGTTCCGGCAATTCCGAGCCGCTGGCTCATCCCGAGTGAGAAGCCTCCAACCCGCTTGCCGGCGACACCTTCCATACCCACCAAGCCGAGCACCTCGTCGACTCGAGAAGCGGCAATGGCGTTGCTCAGCGCTAGGGCCAACAGGTAATGGTGAGCGGTTCGACTCGGGTGTACTGCCTTGGCGTCGATGAGCGCGCCGACTTCGCGAAGCGGTGCTGGCAGGTCCCGATAGCGCCTGCCTCCCACAGTCACCTTACCGCTGGTGGGACCGCTCAAGCCAAGGATCAGGCGCATGGTGGTGGTCTTACCCGAACCGTTTGGGCCGATGAAACTGGTGACGATGCCGGGATTTACGTCGAAACTCAAATCGTCGACGGCAAAAGTCGAGGCGTATCACTTGGTGAGGTGGCGAGCCTCTATCTTCTGTCCGCACGACCCGAGTGTCATATCCTCACCTCGTCGGGACCGTGCCGGATCTGGCCGTTCCCTGTTAGCGGGGACCGCCCAGCAGCACTCCGCTCACGTTCCGGTGAAGATCGACCACGACATCCCTCGGCTGCCCGCCATCTCGTTGGGTCCAAGTCGATGCGCGCCCAACGCGCGGGTTCCAATGACGGATGCAACTCGACCGGTGCCATACCGACCTCCTGGTGAGTGAACAAGTTTGCGCTACCAGGGTCCGGAGCAACTCTCGGGAGAGTGCCGAAGCAATCGACAAAATCCAACACGGTGCGGGTTCGCACTCCGTGTCGAAACAGCCCTACACCCAAAGCTCAGTATTGGCCGTCGCCGAGATTGGGGCCCTATCCGATCGCACCCGGAGCGGGGAGCGCGAATCCGTGCTGATCCGGCTGGGTAAGAGGTCACGTCGTGCCTGCGAGGCATGCGTTGGGTCCGCTGTTGGCCAGGGTGGCGAGTGAGCAGAAGGCCGCTCGGGGGTAGTAGGGGCCCATGGCCGCCGCCGCCGATGACGGATTTCCGTTTGCAGGGACGTTCTGGATGGCGTTATGGAAGTCCGGGCTTGGGAGCATGTTGCGCATGTTGAGCTTGTGCAGCTGGGTCGGCTCGGCGGCGGAGAAGGGCAGGAAGGTGGTGCCGGGGATCCGTTCGATGGCGGCGCTCTGAGTCTCGGTTCCGACGACAATCGTGTAGTAGCCGTTTTGGTCGAGCTTCACTTGGCTGTCGTAGCGGCACCCCTCGTCGACCTTCCCGTCGGGCAGGCGGTTTACGACGACCGGGATGGGCGACTGCTTCAGGTCGTCACAGATGGACCAGTAGCGCAGGTCATCGCCTGGGGCGGGCCACGGCGCGGGCTTATTCCCGCTGGGTGTGGTTGGCGCCTTGGCCCGGATGACCAGCACATCACCGTTTTGCGGAGGGACGACTCTCGCTGACAGATAGGCGATGTCGGGGTCCACGGTACCGCCCGCCCCGACGGGGTAGGCGGCGAAGGGAACGATTGCGCCCGCAGCGCCCGGTTGCGCGGGCGGGCTTGCGGTCGTAGGGAGGCCCGACTGCATGTAGCTGGCTGGCAGACCCAGGACGTGGAGCACTTCTTGTACAGCCGCACCGCTCGGGAACGCGGTAGCCCGACACGCGGAGAGCGGCTTGGAAACCCCGTTGGCCGTGAACGTGACGGCGGGGAGCGATATCGCCCCGGGGTTCGCCTGAGCGGACGCGTAGACGCGGAGGAACAGCAGGCCGACGGTACCGGCGGGCGTCCCTTCGGGAGCGAGGGGCAGCGTGTTGAGCTGACCTGCTGTCACGTCCGCTCGCAGGGTCACGGTGAACCTGCCGCCGGGCGGGGCTACGTGCTGCCACGGGTTGACACTGCCTCGGTCGGGCGCGATGTGGTAGTCCGTGAGGATCGAGGCGACACCATTGTTTGTGAACGGTGTGCCGTGCGAGTTGTAAACCGTGAAAGACGTGTACCGGCTCGCCGGATAGCGTCCGGAAAGGGTGATGCTCAGGCCATTTTGGACGGTGAATGCCATGACCCAATAGTCAGATGCGGTGTCCGGATTGCTGACGTTCAGCAACGGGTTCTCGCTGATGATCCGCGCGTTCGTCGCGATCGGCCACGCGCATTCCGGCGTGATCGGCGAGGCACCGCTTGCGCCGCTGGCGGCACCACCGCAACCGGCTGCCAGGGTGCCGATGACAGCGACAGCGGCACCGGCTATGCCGAAACGGCGGATCATTGACTTGATCCCGGACCGATGGTCTCTTCTACTGGTTCCTCGCATTGGGTCCCTTTCTCTGTGGATCCCGCTTCCTTGCCGTCCCGGCTCTCTTCGTGGGGCCCAGGGAACAAGCTGTTGTTTCGCCGGCTGTCTGTGGAACGAGGGCTGCGCAGATGAACTCGACGACGGTCCGTCTCACGGCGTCGTCGTCATAAAGTGCGGAGTCGCGCCCCTCATGCCGATGCCAGGCGAACCACGACAACGATTCGGTGACCACTCGGGCTGCCACCTCGGCATCTGGCATGGGTCGCAGCATCCCCACGGCCATTCGGCGCTCCAGGTAGCTGCCCAGCTCCTCGAAGGTTCCAGCACGAGCCAGGCCGAACCATGCCGCTTCTAGTTCTGGCATCTCCACGGCGCATCGCTCGATGACCGCGATGAGCGGCCAGTAGTACTCGATCAAGGCGTAGCGTTCCTCGACGATCTCGCGCAGTTCCTGTGCGACGTCAGCCGGTTGCTCCTCGGCCAGCGCCGCTCGCATGCGGGGCATCTGGACCTGGGCGAGTCCCGCCTCAATGACTCGAAGAGTCTCCCCCGGGCCCGGAGTGGCCACCGGCAGGACCGGAAGGCGCTCGGCGGTCATCTCGAACCCGTAGAGGAAGACCAGATGGAAGAGCGCCTCCTTGGACTCGACGTAGGTGAAGAGGGAACCGGTTGACATTCCCGCTTTCGTCGCCACATCGGCGGTCTTGGTTCCGCGGTAGCCGAGGCGCCCGAAGTCCTCGGTGGCAACTCTGGCTAGTTCTAGCAGGCGCTCACTGGCCGGTACACGGGGCATGAAGGAGAGTGTACACTGAATGAGTCAGTCAGTCGACAACCCGTTCGAGTTGACCTTCAGCACGACCGGAGACCGGCGTCTAGACGAAAGACCCACCACAAAAGGAGCCGACCATGTCTTTTCTCTCTCGCAGCCGCTACGGCCCATTCATCTCCGTCGGGTTAGGCGTCGCTCTAGTCATATTTGCCCTCATCGTCACCTCGGCCTCGAGGCTCGTCCTAGTCGTAGGTGGGGTAGCGATCGTGGCGGGCCTCGCCAACGGGATCGCTCGCCACCGGCGCTCGCCGGGAGAGCAGCACGGGCGCGCCTGACCGATGAGCGCAGTTGCCGTCGGAACCCCCCACAGAACGTGCCGAGGACTTCGCCGCGGTTGACGCGGTCGGCTTCGAGGTGGCTCCACAGCGCGGTCGCAGTACTCGGACCCAATGGCGAGGAGTTGTCGGCAAGAATGACCGCACCGAAGCGGAAGCAGGACTGAACACTCGTCGGTTGTCCCGAGGTTCGCCAGAAGGAGGTCGGACCGGCGAGGCCACATAGCAACGCTGTAACCACGCCAACGAGCGCCGCGAATCACACCCCAGCCGAGATCCGGCCTCAACGGTGACGGCGTATGTTGCTCCACTGTCAGCGAGAGGCGAAGTCCGTCACGGTGGTGAAGGGTCCACATAATTAATCGACCGGCACCTTGACCCAGGTAGAACGATCTCGGCGAGGCTCGCCGCCCGGGGCCCTCTCTCTCCTCTACCCGCCTCGTCAGTCGCGTAGCGGCGGCTGTCCGCATCCACCGGCTGGACGGCGTGGCCAAGCCTGTGACTCCATGTGCGTCTTGTAGGGGTCGGGATCAAGGGTGCATTCGGCCCGGATGACCCTCACGCGCAAAAATAAAGGGTCAACGACCCGACCGCCGAAAAACGCCAGAAAACGTGGTGCAAATGTGGTGCGGGCCGGTCCCAGAGGCGCCACGAGAGGCCGAATCCGAACCCTCACACCGCCCTGACCTGGACTTTTTTTGAGCGGAAGACGGGATTCGAACCCGCGACCCTCACCTTGGCAAGGTGATGCGCTACCGCTGCGCCACTTCCGCGTGGAGGAACAACCCTAGCCTCCCCCTGATCTGGGAAGAAACCGCAATGAGATCACAGTGCCTACCTGGAATTTTCTCGCAGTGGTCGTACTGGGCCCGCGCCCCTCGCTCCGCGGCCTGGCAACCTCAGCCAGTGGCGCCTTGCGCATCCAGGGCGCAGGCCACGAGTTCGCCGAGGGCGTCGTCGATCGCGAGGGCGAGGTCGTCGAGCTCGGGGAGGAGCTTGCGGCATGCCAACAGCCCGAAGTGGAGCTCGCCGAGGTAGGAGAAGATCGTCACGTTCAGGCCGACACCCTCGGTGAGCGGCCCCACCGGGAACATGGCGGCCACCCTGCTGCCGGCACAGAAGAGTCCGAAATCAGGGCCCTGCACCCCCGACACCAACACGTTGAAGGGTGGGCGCAAGCGATCGAAGATCTTCGTGCCCGCCATGGCGCGGGCCAGGCGCGCCACCAAACCGGGCGCCGCGATCTGTGCCAGGTTCCCCACCAGTCGCCCCCGGTGCAGCTGTTCCTGTTCTTTGGCGACCCGGGTCGATGCGGCAATGGTGCTGAGTCGTTGCGCGGGGTCTTCCACGTCGGTGGCGAGGGAGACCAGCATGGCCGAGACCTGATTTCCCAGCACCGCGTCCTCCCCCCCGGGTCGCGTCGACACCGGCACCATGGCCACCAAAGGCCGCTCCACCACCTCCCCGCGTGCGCGCAGCACCTGTCGGAGGCCTCCGGCGACTCCAGCCAGGATCACGTCGTTCACGGTGCACCCGAACACCCGCCTGACGAGCTTGGCGTCGTCCAGCGGCTGCGACAACGATGAGAAGCGCTTGCGGTTGGACACCGCACCGTTGAGTGACGTGCGCGGCGCCGAGAACAGGCCGGGCGGGGACGACGTGCCCCGGCTCGCCAACTCCCGATTGTGCATACCCAGGTCGGCGATGGCCTCAACCCCGGCGTTCAGCGCGCTGAGCGCGAGTGACGGTTGTTGCGGGAGGGTGGACGCGGCGTAGCGCAGCAGCTGCGCGTTACCTGGCAGCGGGTCGGGGTCCCACTGACCGCCGGGCATGGCAATGGTACGCGGCCGGGGATTGAGATCGAGGAAGGCGGCCAGGATGGAGGCGCCACTGACCCCGTCCAGAATGGCGTGGTGCACCTTGGCGATGAGGGCGGCGCGGTCGCCCGCCAGCCCTTCGACGACGTACATCTCCCACAGCGGCCGGTCGGGGTCGAGCGGCCTGCTCATGGCGCGGGCCACGAACGCGTCGAGCTCGGCGCGGCCCCCGGGCGAGGGCAGGCTGGCCCGGGAGAGATGGTCGTCCAGCTCGAAATCGGGGTCGTCCACCCACACGGGGTGCTGCAGGCCGAACGGGACACGCAGGGCCCGCTGGCGCAGGGGCCCGACCATGTGCAAGCGCTGGGCGATGACCCGGCGGATCTGCGCGAAGCGCGTCGAGGGCGAGAAGAGGGAGCGCGCGCCCTCCGGTGGATCGAGGACGATGACCGCCCCCACGTGCAGCGGGGTCGTCGGTGTCTCGAGTGACAGGAACGCCGCGTCGAGCCCGTCGAGCGGTTGCATCACCGCTCCCCCGTCCAGAGTGCGGGCATCGTACGCTCCCTCATATCACGTACCGGTGTGGCCGAATCCGCCGGCACCGCGGGTTGCTGCGCCCAGTCCCTCGTGCGAGACGAGGGCGAATGCTGCCTCTTCGACCTGCACGATGACCAGTTGCGCGATCCTGTCCCCCCGCGAGACGGCGTAGTCAGCGGCCGGGTCGTGGTTGACCAATATGACCTGCAGCTCGCCCCTGTAGCCGGCATCGATCAACCCGGGCGTGTTGAGACAGGTCACACCGTGCCGCAGCGCCAGGCCGCTCCGAGGCAGGACGAGCCCGGCGTACCCGGTCGGGATGGCCACTGCGACGCCGGTCGGCATCAGGGCCCGGCCGCCGCGGGCCGCCAGCAGGGCGTCGTGGCGCGCCACCAGGTCGGCGCCGGCATCTCCCGGGCGTGCGTAGGCGGGTACAGCCAGCTCCGGGTCCAGCTGGTGGAGGGGCACGCGCAGCATCGCTGGACACTACTAAGCGCACGGCCACCGTCTCCCCTGAATGGACCGGGACCGGTAGCATGCCCGCCCATGTTGGCCTGGATCGATCTGGAGATGACCGGACTGGACCCTTCGCGCCACGTCATCGTGGAGATCGCCAGCCTGGTGACCGATGACGAGCTCGCCATCGTGGCCGAAGGGCCCGACCTCGTCGTCCACGCCACTCCGGCGCAATTGGCCGACATGGACGAGTACGTCGAGGCCATGCACACCCGCTCGGGTCTCCTCGACGCGATCACCGCGTCGAACCTGTCGCTCCAAGAAGGCGGGGCGCAGACCTTGGCCTTCCTCAAAGCCCACATTCCCGAGCCCCGTACCGTCCCCTTGGCGGGTAATTCCATCGGTACCGACCGGCGCTTCCTGGCCGCGCAACTGCCCGAGATAGAGGAGTACCTGCACTACCGCTCGGTCGACGTCTCGACGGTCAAGGAGCTCTGCCGCCGGTGGTACCCGGACATCTACAAGGCAGCCCCGGAAAAGAAGGGAGGGCACCGGGCCCTCCAGGACATTCGCGAGAGCGTGGCCGAGCTCGCCTACTACCGCGCTGCCGTCTTCAACCCGAGCCCCACGCCCGCGCCCTTGCCGGAGGAGACGAGCCCGTGACCGCACCGGACGCCACACCATTGATGACCGTCGCCGAGGCGGACCGCACGCTGACCGCGCCGGGCCAGCTCTTCGAGATGGAGGAGCGCGACATCCGCGGCATAGCCACCCGCACCTGGAAGAACGCCCCCCCGTCGCTGCGTGCGGTGCTCGACATGTCGCTCGGCCACGGCGATGCTGCGTTCCTCGTCTATGAGGATGAACGGACGAGCTTCGCCGAGCACTATCGCATCGCGTGCACCCTGGCCCGCCGCTTGACGGACGAGTTCGGCATCACCAAAGGTGACCGGGTCGCCATCGCCATGCGCAACCTGCCCGAATGGGTCATGGCGTTCTGGGCCATCACCCTCACCGGAGCCATCGTCGTCCCCCTCAACGCGTGGTGGTCGGGCGAGGAGTTGCGCTACGGCCTGGAGGACTCGGGGTCCAAGGTCGCCTTCGTCGACACGCAACGGGCCGAGCACGTCCGCCCCTTCCTGGGCGGCCTGAGCGGGCTCACCACCCTGATCGTGACCGACGAGCACCGCGAGGCCCACACAGGTGCGACCGAGGCCGTGCGCGAGCCGGCGGAGGGATCCCCTCCGGTCACCGAATGGCCTTTCGCGCTGGTACTCGGAGAGGTCGATGCCAACGCCTCGCCCCCTGACGTCGCCATCGACCCCGAGGACGACGCCACCATCTTCTACACCTCGGGCACCACGGGGCGGCCCAAGGGCGCCGTGGGGACACACCGCAACATCTGCACCAACTTGATGAGCCTCTTTTTCATCAACACCCGCGGTCAGTTGCGATTCGGCCGGCCGGCCATTGAGCTCTCGGACAAAGTGCAGAGCGCCATACTGCTGTCCGTCCCGCTCTTCCACGCGACGGGATGCCACTCCGTCATGGTGGGGAACATCGGGGCCGGAGGGAAGATCGTCATGATGCACCACTTCGACCCCGAACGCGCCCTCCAGCTGATAGAGCGCGAGCGGATCGCAACCTTCGGGGGTGTTCCTGCCATGGTCATGCAGGTGCTCGACTCGCCGAACTTCTCCAAGTACGACACCTCGTCCGTCCGCGGCGTGTCCTACGGCGGGGCGCCCGCCCCGCCGGACCTGGTGCGCCGGATCAAGGACGCCTGGCCGGTGGGGCAACCTTCCAACGGGTACGGCCTGACCGAGACCTCGTCGGTCACGTCCATGATCTCTGGTGCGGACTACGTGGCCAAGCCCGACAGCGTCGGCCCGCCGGTGGCCGTCTGCGACGTCGCCATCGTCCCCGAGGACTACAGCGGCGAAGAGCCGCCCGATGCCGCCGTCCCCCGCGGGCCCGACGGGCGCGGTGAGCTCTGGATCAAGGGGCCACAGGTCGTCCGCGGCTACTGGAACCGCCCCGAGGAGACGGCACAGGTGTTCACGCGGGGGTGGCTCCACACCGGCGACGTGGCCCGGCTCGATGACGAGAACTTCATCTACATCGTCGACCGGGCCAAGGACATGATCATCCGCGGTGGGGAGAACGTGTACTCGGTCCAGGTCGAAGCGGCCCTGTTCGAGCACCCGGCCGTCGCCGACTGCGCCGTGATCGGNNGTCCCCGAGCCCACGCTCGGCGAGGAGGTCGGCGCGGTCGTCGTGCTGCGCCCTGGCGCCAAGGTCACGGCAGAGGAGCTCTCCAAGCACGTGCGCGACCGCCTGGCGGGCTTCATGGTTCCCACGCACATCTGGTTCCGGGACGAGCCGCTCCCCCGCAACCCGGCCGGCAAGGTGCTCAAACGCGCCCTGCGCGACGAGTTGTTGGGACCGCCCACGGGCTGACGGGCTGCCGGCACTCCGGGCGCCCGCACGGCGTCAGCTTTGCAGCCGGCGGTGACGCGCCACCGCGACAATGCCGGCCCAAAGGCCGGCATTGTCGGTGCGCAAGAGGGATGGGCCCGACGGCGCGGGCCCGGGCTCAGCGGTTGGGCTGCGGGGTAAGCCGCAGGTACGGCTTGAGCGCCTTCCAGCCCTTGGGGAACCGGTCCTTGGCCTCGTCGTCGCTCACGGCGGGAACGATGATGACGTCCTCGCCATCCTTCCAGTTCACCGGTGTCGCCACTTTGTAGTCGGCGGTGAGCTGCAACGAGTCGAGCACCCGGAGGATCTCGTCCACGTTGCGCCCGGTGGAGGCCGGGTAGGTCAGGGTGAGCTTGACCTTCTTGTCCGGCCCGATGATGAAGACCGAGCGGACGGTCAGCGTGTCGTTGGCGTTCGGGTGGATCATGTCGTAGAGGTCCGCCACCTTGCGGTCCTCGTCGCCGATCAGCGGGAAGGCCAGCGCCGAGCCCTGGGTCTCCTCGATGTCCCCCGCCCAGCCCTTGTGCGACTGGACCGAGTCGACCGAGAGGCCGATCAGTTTGGCGTTGCGCTTGTCGAATTCGGGCTTGGCCTTGGAGAATGCGCCCAGCTCGGTGGTGCACACCGGGGTGAAATCCTTGGGATGCGAGAACAGGATGCCCCAGCTGTCGCCGAGCCACTCGTGGAAATTGATGGTGCCTTCGGTCGTGTCGGCCGTGAAGTCGGGAGCGGTGTCCCCGAGTCGAACTGCCATGTGAACCTCCTGTAGGTCTGGCGCGAGCCTGTCGTCGAGCACGGGATCTTACCGGTCGGCCCGGCAATTGTCGACCCCGCAGGTCACCTTTGCGAAGACCGCATGATCGCCGTGGCTCCGGGTCGCTTCGCCGGCTACCGGTGGGCCACCGAGCAGGCAAACGGCGCGACAATGACCCGGTGGGGACCACCTATGTGCCGTACCGGTCGGACACGCTGTCGGTGACGCGCCACGGCGCGGTCACCGTCGTGACGATCACCCGGCCCGAGCGGCGCAACGCGGTGGACAGCCTGTGCGCCGACGAGCTGCGCCGGGCCTTCGTGGCCTTCGACCGGGACGAGGACCAGTCGATCGCCGTCCTCACCGGGGCGCAGGGCACCTTCTGCGCCGGTGCGGACCTGAAAGCGGTGGCCGAAGGCGATCGGCGTCCCATCCCCGACGACGGGCCCGGTCCGATGGGCCCCACCCGCCTCACCCTCTCCAAGCCGGTCATCGCGGCCGTGGAGGGCTACGCGGTGGCGGGGGGCATTGAGCTGGCCCTGTGGTGCGATCTGCGGGTGGCGGCCGAGGACGCCATCTTCGGGGTGTTCTGCCGGCGCTTCGGGGTGCCACTGTGCGACCTCGGCACGGTGCGCCTGCCGCGGCTCATCGGGCACGGCCGCGCCATGGACCTCATCTTGACCGGTCGTGCCGTCGGCGCGCCCGAGGCCCTGCAGATCGGGCTGATCACCCGCGTGGTGCCTGCCGGCGCGGCCCTGCCGGCGGCAGTCGAGCTGGCGAGCCAATTGGCCGCCCTGCCGCAGTTCTGCCTACGTTCTGACCGCATGTCGGCGCTGGAGCAGTGGGGAGCAACCGAGGAGGAGGCGGCGGTCAACGAGGCGCGTCGCGGGCGCGCCGTCATTGACAGCGGCGAGACCCTCGAGGGCGCCCGGCGCTTCGCCGGAGGTGCAGGGCGTGGCGGCACCTCCCTCACCTGAGACGCCCCGCGCCATGACCGAGCACCAGAACGCCCCACCGACCCCTGCGCCCTCCGATGGCCCCCGGGCCGTGGCCGCCTTCGACTTCGACGGCACGTTGACCAGCGGGGGCAGCGTCTTCCCCTTCCTCGTGGCGCTCCGCGGCTGGTGGCCGGTGCTGCGTGCCGCGTGCGGGCTCCTGCCGAAGTTCGTGCACGCCGCGCTCGCCGGCGGCACCGTGGCGGACGACGTCAAAGAGCGGCTCTTCATCCGCCTCCTCGGCGGCCTACCGGTGGACGCCGTCGACGAGCGCGCCGCCGCCTTCGCCCAGGAGCACCTGGACCGCCACCTGCGCCTGGACGCCCGCCGGCGCCTGCAGTGGCACCAGCGCCAGGGGCACTACGTGGTCATCGTCTCCGCCTCGCCCGAGGCCTACGTGCGCCCCGCCGGCGCCCTCCTCGGGGTGGACGGCGTCGAGGCCACCCGCCTGGCCGTCGGCGGCGGCGGGCTCCTCACCGGGGGCTACGAGGGCAAGAACTGCCGCGGGGCGGAGAAGTACGCCCGCCTGGTCGTGCACCTGCGCGCCCGCGGCCTCCTCGGCGGGGGCGACGACCAGCCCGAGCTGTGGGCCTACGGCAACAGCCGGGGCGACCTGCGCCTGCTCCGGGCGGCCGACCACGGGGTGGACGCCGGGCTCCTCGGGCCCCTGGGTCGCCTGCGGAGGTATCCCCGCCTGGCCGACCTGCTGCGGGAGACGGGCGGCCGACCTCAGCCGGGGCTGGCGGCGATGCCCACCACGCGGCCCGAGTAGCCGGGCACGGTGGCCGCGATGTCACCGAAGAACGGCGCGTCGCCGTAGCTGAAGGCCTGCCCCGATTGGTCGACGAGCACGTACCCCTGGCCGTCGGGCGAGGGGGTCATGGAGGTCATGGCGCTGGTGGCCGTGGTGATGGACGGCGATTCCGCTGCCGGCGCGACGCTGGGCGCGTCGCCGAAGGACGCCACGGTGCCGTTCGCTTCGAGCATCCAGTAGCCGGCGCCGCCGGCCGCCGGTGCCATGTCCACCACGGGCGAGGAAAGCGGGGACCCCCCGAGGGAGCCGTAGAACACGGCGTCGCCGAAGCTGAAGA
>PKYA01000093.1:19528-19658 GCA_003133545.1 Acidimicrobiaceae bacterium
AGGCCACCAGCCAGTAACCCCGACCGTCGGGCGTGGCTGCCATCCCGACCACTGGTTGGTTCAGCACCAGGTTGCCGGTGCTGCCGTAGAAGTTGGCGTCGCCGTAGGAGAAGATGCCGCCGTCGGAGGC
>PKYA01000194.1 GCA_003133545.1 Acidimicrobiaceae bacterium
TTCTCAGCGGGCCGGGTGGAGCGTTGGGTTGATGGGCACCCTTCTAGCGTTTTTGGGAGTGGCGACAATGCGACACAAGCCCGACCGTGACGGGAATGAGCACCATCCGACCGTCACTGATGTTCAGGGGAGCGTGGGAGTGACAAAGAGCGTGTTTGCCGCACTTGCCGGCGTCATGCCCGATGATGATCACAACTACCTCACGCGTGCAGAGATTCGCCATGGATGGGGCAACATCCTCAACATTCGCCTCCACACCACCATGCCTCGATCGGCCGAGGGGCGGGAGTTCGGGGACCGTCTGCGAGGTGCGATAGACGACGCTCTGGGAGATCAGCGCCATTCGGTGGAGATCGTATGGGAGGCTCCCGCCTAGGTAGTGGGAGCGACGAGGCTTTGAGGAGATCGAGAAAGGGACCGTCAATGTCTGGCTACCAAACAAACTATCCGAGCGATCTGGAGCGCGACGCCATCGGCGACGGCGGCGTCCGCTACCACATACGACCGATTCGTCCCGACGATGCCGATCGGCTGGTGCGATTTCACCATCATCTGACGCCTCGCTCCGTGTATCTACGATTCTTCACCTTCCATCCTGAGTTGTCGACGAAGGAGGTGGAGCGTTTCACCAGCGTCGACTACGTCAACCGTCTTGCCCTGGTGGCCGAGGTCGACGACCAATTGATCGCCATCGCGCGTTTCGATCGCCAGCCGGAGGAAGTTGAAGCAGAGGTCGCTTTCGTCGTTTCTGACGAATATCAGCATCACGGGATCGGCTCACTCATGCTCGACGAGTTGGTACGGGCAGCCCGGGAACGCGGCATCACCACATTCAGGGCCGAAACGCTTTTTGAGAATCGCACAATGCTCGATGTATTCCGGCACGCCGGGTTCCCGGTGACGTCCACCCTAGAGTGCGGCACGGTCACGCTCCGGTTTCCGATTGAGCTCACCGAGGTCTATCGAGTGGCCTTGGCCGAACGCGAGACCCGGCGCCATTCGAGTGGGTCCGCGCACTCATCGACCGATCCGGTGCATCAGAAATGACGCTTATCGTGGCTGGCCCCACCGGTGCAATCGAACACGACGGCGGGGTGTTCCACCCCGAACAGCAGTCGCGAATATTCGCCGTCATGGACGGGTTGCGTGCCCTCGATCTCGGCGACGGGGTCGCGTATCCGCCTACGCCGAAGGCCGACGAGGACGACTTGGTCCGGGTGCACTCGCTGGGCTACCTCGAGGAGCTGAAGGCGTACTCTGCCAAGGGCGGCGGCGATATCGATCCTGACACGTACGTTCGAGCGGATTCTTGGAGCGCGGCCACTCGTGCCGCTGGGGCTGGTCTGGCGGCCATTGCCGCACTGGAAGAGTGCGAGGATGGTGTTGCCTTCGTGCCCGTGCGCCCCCCAGGTCACCACGCCGGGCGCGACCGAGGCATGGGTTTTTGTCTTCTCAACAATGTGGCGGTGGCGGCGGCCGCCTTGACAGCAAAGAACAACCGGGTGCTTATCGTGGACTGGGACGTCCATCACGGCAACGGCACACAGGCGATCTTCTGGGACGATCCCAACGTCCTTTTCGTCTCAACCCACCAGTTCCCCCTTTTCCCGGGCACTGGCAAAGCAGCCGAAGTCGGTGGCCCCGAAGCGATCGGTCTCACGCTCAATGTGCCGCTACCGGCAGGCGCGACCGGAGATGTGTTGCGAGCCGCCCTCGATCATGTGGCGCGTCCGACTATTGAACAGTTCGCTCCCGATTGGGTACTGGTCTCGTGCGGGTTCGACGCTCATTGGGCTGACCCATTGGGGGATTTCGCCCTCTCGAGCGGAGACTTCGCCGAACTCGCCACAATCGTGCATGAATTCGCCCCCCGTCCTGGGCGTGTGGCCCTGTTCCTCGAGGGCGGTTACAACCAGGCAGCCCTCAGAACGAGCGTTGCAGCGACACTAGGTGCGCTCCTGGGTGTCCACACCGAGAAGGCCGCTCCCACGTACGGAGGGCCGGGAATGAAGGAGCTGCGATCCTCGATACTTGAGCGCGATCGAGCTATTGAGCAGATGCGAACGTTGGATGCGGGCCGAAAGTGAAGGAACTTCGGACCAAAGAGTACTTCCCGGCCATCGGGCGACTCGTCTCTTGAGGTCGAGGAATCGCTTGCCGTTAATGCAACGATCTGTGGACGAGGACGGGGCAGTGGGCCTTGGTAGCGCAGAACTCACTGACCGAACCGATCAGCATGCCGACGAATTCGCCGTGGCCACGGCTACCCACCACCAAGAGGCTGGCGCCCTTCGAGGCCTCGACAAGGGCCGGAGCAGGATGACCCTGTACCGATCGGGTGGTGATCTCAAGGACTGGGTGTCGGTCACGGGCCGCTTGCGCGACCCGTCCGAGCAGCGTCTCGGAGGCCGCCTCAGGGTCGAAGCCAGTGGGGAAGGGCACTGACCATCCATACGTCGATGGCCAGTCCCAGGCTGCGATGACCTCCAGGGACGAGTGCGTTATCTCCGCCTGCCGTGCCGCCCATTCCAGGGCATCCTCCGAGGCGGGTGAGCCGTCGATTCCGACCACCACGTGGGCGGCATCCGTAGGTGTCTCGTTCTCTTCTTTTGCCATCATGCCTCCTATTTCGTTGCAGCGTAAGGTGAGCTCGGCCGTTGCCAGTCGGCCCGTTGGTCCTCATGAAGACTGCCGCTCAGGCCGATAGAGATGATCCGACTCTCTAGGCGAGGAGCGGCACCTGCCAGGTCAAGGTGGCCCCGCCGGCTTTGCCGGTTTCGATAACGAAAGTGCCACCCAATTTTTCCGCACGTCGTCTCAGATTCGTCAACCCGAGTCCACCACCGGTCTGTTCGCCGATACCGATGCCATTGTCGCGCACGGTCAGTGTGCACATTCCGGACTCCACTTCGATGTGCACGGTGGCCTGGCTGGCGCCGGCGTGGCGCCCCACATTGGTCACAGCTTCGCGGATGGTGGCCAAGAGGTGTTCAGCCACCACCTCTGATACGGCGGTGTCAACGGGACCGACGAACGTGACCTGGACGTCGAATCCGACGACCGACCCCAACTCCCGGACGAGAGTGAGGGTGTTGTCCCGGATTCCTCTGTCTTCGCCTCCCATCCCGAGTTGGTAGATGGTGGACCTGATCCGTTCGATAACCGTGTCGATCTCGGCGACCGCCGCGCCCAGGCCCTCGGTCAGATCATGCGACGCCCGTCCGGCCATGCTCTGGAGGGTGAGCCCCACCCCGAAGAGCCGTTGGATCACCGTGTCGTGCAGGTCCCGCGCCATGCGATCTCGGTCCTCGTACACCGCCGCCACTTGGAGTGTTTGGTGGAGGCGGGCATTTTCGATGGCGATGCCGGCAGCAAGGGCGAGTACTTCCACCAGTGCCACGTCGTCGTCGGTGAATTCGGACCATCCCACCTTCTCGGTGAGATAGAGATTGCCGTACACCTCGTCACGAAGTTTGATCGGAACACCGAGAAAGGAGGTCATTGGTGGATGACCGGGCGGGAATCCGTAGCTGTCGGGATGTTCCCCCAGCTGTGCCAGTCGAAGGGGATGGGGGTCCGAAATCAGGAGCCCGAGTACGCCGCGCCCCGTTGGGCGGGCCCCGATCCGGTCCTCTTGCTCTGGTTCGATGCCGACGGTGATGAACTCGGCCAGCGCTGTCCGGTCCTTGTCGAGCACGCCGAGCGCGCCGTAGCGGGCCCCCGTCATCGAACGGGCTTCGTCGACTACGTGTCGCAGTAGCGCTGGCAGGTCAAGGTCCGCCTCAATGAGCAGGACGGCGTCGAGAATTCGGCGGAGCTTTGACGGATCCTCAATGGAGTGGTACGGCACTGCACGCGAGGGTATCTCCTAGAGCAGCTGCCAGAACCAGCGTTTCACCGAATGTTCGCATTATGCCCCCGGGACCAGCCCAAATGCCCAACCGAATGGTCCAAATGCTGACAGTGAACCGCCTGATTGCCGCCGGAATGAGAGGATGACGGGGTGACCGCCCTGGGCGTATTCCTCCTTGACGACCATGCAGTGGTTCGCCTCGGCTTGCGCGCGTTGCTCGAAGCCACCGACGACATCCGCGTCGTCGGCGAGGCGTCCACGGTTTCCGAAGCCTTGGTCCGCATCCCCCCCACGCGACCGAACGTCGCCATACTCGATGTGCGACTGCCCGACGGGAGCGGTGTAGAAGTGTGCCGGGAGATCCGGTCCCGTTGGCCGGAGATCGCCTGCGTCATGCTGACCTCCTACGCCGATGACGAGGCGTTGTTCGCGGCGATAATGGCTGGCGCCGTGGGCTATCTGCTGAAGCAGGTCGGCAGTATCGATCTGGTGGACGCAGTCCGGCGTGCTGGTGCCGGCCAGTCGTTGCTCGATCCCGCCCTCACCGGACGGGTGCTGCAACGCCTGCGTTCGGGACCGAGCGAGGACACGCGTCTGGCCAGCCTGACGCCGCAAGAGCGCCGCATCCTTGAACTCATCACGGAAGGCCTGACCAACCGCCAAATCGCCGACACCATGATTCTGGCCGAGAAGACGGTCAAGAACTACATTTCGAACTTGCTGGCCAAGCTTGGGGTAGAGCGCCGCACGCAAGCTGCGACCTTCGCGGCCCGGCTGGACGAGCGCGCCGCCCAGGAAGCTCGGATCGACGGCACCGGGACCTGACCAAAGTCTCGCTGCGGGATCGCTCTAGTTGTCCAGCTCTTCCCAGTTGATGCCTCGTGACTTCAGCGCGTGCCAGAGCTCGTCTCGCTGCCGCTCTGGCTGATCGAACGCGCCGGGCTCACAGTCGATGTCAAGAGAGCGCACGAAATCTATGAGGGCGAGGTCGTAGGCAATCTGGTTGGCCAGTGCCGCCGAGGTCCAGTCCGATCCTGGTCGACCGGGGGCTACCGACCCCAATTGGTGGCGGCGGCGGTGGAGTTCGCGCAGCGCCTGGTCGGTGGTCGTGACGCCCTCGGTACAGGGACGTTCGCCCATTGCCGCCTCCAGAATCTGAACGTACATCGACATAGCATCTCCATCGTGTCGCGTTCCGGATCATTCCGCTAGAGCCGTTAGGCCCTGCACCCAAATGGGGGAGGGCTTCCTTGCGTCCTCGCGACCCCTCTCATACGGACCGCTGCACGCCCTCCCAATAGGGGTCGCGCAGCTTGCGCTTGTAGAGCTTCCCGTTCGGGTCACGCGGCAGTTCGTCGGTGAAGTCGATCGACTTCGGAGTCTTGAATTTTGCCAACTTGTCGGTGCAGAAGGCCATGATCTCCTCGGCTAACGCGTCGTCGCCCTTGATGCCATCAGCCGGTTCGATCACTGCCTTGACCTCCTCCCCCCAGTCCTCGTGGGGGATGCCGAATACGGCCGCATCGCCCACCTTGGGATGGGAGAGCAGCACGTTCTCGATCTCTGCCGGGTAGATGTTGGCGCCTCCCGAGATGATCATGTCGATCTTGCGGTCACGGAGGAAGAGGTACCCGTCCTCGTCGATGAGCCCGACATCACCCACGGTGAAGAACTTGCCGATGCGGTTCTTCCTGGTCTTGTCCTTGTCACCGTGGTACTCGAAGTCTGACGACTGCGTCGCCATGTACACGGTCCCGATCACGTTGGGCTCCTCGACGCGGTTGCCGTCGTCGTCGAAGATCGCGATCTCCGAAATGGGCCACGCCTTGCCCACCGTCCCGGGCTTCTCGAGCCATTCGGCAGCACTGACCAGGGTGCCGCCGCCCTCGCTGGCGGCGTAGTACTCGTCGACCGCATTGCCCCACCAGGCGATCATCTTGTGCTTGACGTCGACGGGGCAGGGGGCGGCGGCGTGGATCATGTGGCGCAACGACGACACGTCGTAGCTGTCCCTTACAGCCTCAGGCAGGGCGAGCAACCGGTGAAATTGTGTCGGTACCATGTGCGAGGTGGTGACCCGGTAGAGCGCGATGAGGCGGAGCATCTCCTCCGGTGACCACTTGTCCATAAGGACCACCGTGTGACCGAGGTGCAGCGAGGCGCTCCCGAATCGAAGGACGGCGGTGTGATAGAGCGGTGAGCCGACGATGTGCACATTGTCGTCCTGCGGCTGCACCGAGAACAGGAAGAGGACGCCGGACAGGCCCAATGCAGCCTGTTCGGGAGTTATGCCGAGCGACTTGCGGAAGATTCCCTTGGGTTTCCCCGTGGTGCCAGACGTGTAATTCATGACATCACCAAGGGTGCGGTCCTCCGGCAGCGCGGTTGGCTGGGCGTCCCGCGCACCCGCGTAGGAGGAGAACCCCTTGATGTCGCCGACCGCGAACCGGCTTGTGGCCGGGAGGCCGGCCTCGTCGGCCGCGGCAATCGACGCGTCGGCGAAGCGTTCGTGTGCCACGAAGACCTTGGCCCCCGAGTCCTTCAGGATGTAGGCGATCTCCGGGGCGACCAGATGGTGATTGATGGGCACCAGGTACCAGCCCGCCTGCAGCGCCGCGAGATAGACCTCGAGCATCTCGGCGCAGTTGGGCAGCACGGTCGCCACCACGTCGCCCGGCGTCAGCCCCTGTTGGCGCAGGGCGTGCACGAGTTGGTTCGCCCGGCCGAGCAGCTCGCCTGCCTTCACTTCCGCGCCTTCGGGCGTGATCAGGGCCAGGTAGTCGGGGTCTTCTTGGGCTAGAGCCCAGAATCCGAGGTCAGCCATCGTTGCGTTCCCCCTTCGGATCGGCCGGTTCAGTCGCCAGCGGTGGCGGCGCCTCAGGGGCGCAAGCTAGAACATGTTCTAAGTCGGAGCAAGCTGCCGGCGCTGCTCGAGACGCATGGCCCCGCCGTGCGGCCGCCATTACGCCAATGATGTTGTTGAACTCCCGCGAGGGTCCGCCAGGAGCGCTCCGGGGTCCCCGCTGCCTGGGGCGTGTGTGCGCAGCCAGGCTTGCCAGCGCCGCCGCGTCCGGAGGAGGAGCGCCGCACCTCCGACCACCAGCAGCACCCCGGCGATCTGGACGAGATCCGAACCCAGCCGTCCATCCTCGCCGAGCCACAGGTGCTCGTCGAGTGTCCGCTCTATGCCCCAGAGCACCATGGCCGTCCCGATGACGGCGCCGGAGGGGAAGCCCGAACGGGCCGAGCCGTCAGGCCAGCGCGCCAGGCGGCGTTCAATGGTGATGAGGACCAGGTAGACGCCGAAGTCCTCGAGGGCCTGGAAGATGGGTACCGGGAGACGGCGGCCCACCTGATCGGCGTAGTACATGCCGAACCACTGGTGAGTGGGGTGACCCCCGCCGGCCTCCATGAGCTGCGGCCCGAGCAGCCGGCCCATGGCCCAGGCCGCGAGGAGCACGGGAGCGATGATGTCCAACGCCCGCCCGATCGGGAGCTCGGGGCAGCGGCGCCGCGTCAGGACGATGCCGGTGGGCACCGCGAAGAGGAGCCCACCGAACGAGGAGAGACCACCGTGCCATATCGCCAGCACCTGGCTCGGATTGTGGTCGTAGTAGCTCAGGTTTGAGAGCACGTGCAGCGCCCGGGCCCCCACGACCGCAGCCAGGACGATCCAGAGGAAAACGCTCACGAACCAGTCGGTGCGGTACCCGTTGCGGCGCAGGCGACGCTCGAAGTAGTTGAAGGCGAACCAGAAGGTGAGGGCGAGGCCGATCCCATAGGTGTGGACCTGCAGCGGTCCGATGTGGAAGAGCACGGGAATCGGTCGCATAGGCCGAAGCCAGACTACGACAGGGCGGCCGGATGGGAAGGGCGCGCCCGGAGGCTACGGGCGGCCGGCGCCGACGAAGCCGTATCCCAGACGGAGACCCGTGAGATGGACGGATTGCCCGGTCTCGGGCGCCTCGATCATCGTCCCGGGACCGACGTACATCGCCACGTGCTCGGAGCCACCGGGACCGTAGAAGAGGAGGTCGCCCGGCTCCAGGTCGCTCAGCGGCACCGGGGCCGAGTCAGCCATCTGCGCTCCCGAGTAGTGCGGCAGCCCCACGCCGACCTGTCCCCAGGACCAGGAGGTGAGACCGGAGCAGTCGAAACCTGGGTCGGCCGAGCCCTTGGGCGACTCGCCGCCCCAGACATAGGGCACGCCGAGCTGGCTCTCCGCAGCCTGCACCGCACCCAAACCGCCCGAGGCGGTGGGGGGAGGCGCGGCGTCGTTGAGACTGGATCCGGGAGAGGAAGGGAGCGAAGCCTCTAGCTGTGCTGCAGCTACCTGCGCGGCCGCCTGCCGGGCCGCGGCCTGCACGGCAGCTTCTTGCTGCTGCGCGACGAGGGTCGCTATCTGCGTGTTCTCCTGCGCCAAGGCATTCTTCTGGGTTTGCACTTCCTGGGCGTTGCGGGTGATGGCCGCCTGCTCGGTGGCGACGGCTTGCTGCGCCTGTCCCTGCTGGGATTGCAACTGCGTCTGTTGCGCGGCCAGCGTGTTCTCGGCCGTGTGCAGGTTGGCCATGGCCACGTTTATATCGCCGTCGGCGATTTGGTTGTACTCGGTGGCCGCGCCGATCGTCTTCTCGTTGCTGCTGAAGATCGGGTTCTCGCTCGACGCCGATCCGTCCGACACGTAGTTCGCGATGGCCGCCTTTGAAAGGGTGCTGCGATCGCCGTTCACCTGCCGCTGGTCGGCCTCAATGGTCGCCTTGGTAGCGGCGATACTCGAATTGATCTGCGTCAGCTGCGCTGCGGCCGCGTCGTACTGTTGGCTTAGGGTCGACATCTCGTTCTGGGCGGCCGCCAATTGGGATTCGATGGCCGCAGCCTGGGCCCGCGCGCTCGAAATCGCATCACCCGAAGCAGGGCGCGTCACCAGAAACACAGTGCCGGACAGCACTGTGACCAGGGTCATAACGGGCACCATCACCCGCCGGGGCACCCGAGCGCTCCGAGCTGACCGGGGCGTGGAGTGGCCAACAAGCCGCTCGACGTCAGTCACGATGGGCCGCATTCTTAGTCCCTGGGAGCCCAAAGTTCAAACACCCTCGTGTTTACATAGGGATTGTAATTCCTACCAGTGGTAGTAACACCCTGGCCACACGGTTGAGTAACTTTTCCACATTTTTTGCAGGTCGAGGGGCCTGCGGACACCGGCGCGGGGACTACGGTCGGGCGCTATGGGCGAGATGATCGAGTTCCCGAGCAATGGATCCACAGCTATCGGCTACCTGTCCACACCCCCGCGGGGACAGGGCCCGGGCGTGATCGTGATCCAGGAGTGGTGGGGACTCGTCGACCACATTCGCAAGGTCTGTGACCGTTTCGCCGAGGCGGGTTTCGTGGCGTTGGCGCCGGATCTCTATCACGGGGTGACGGTGGCCGAGCCCGACGAGGCGGGCAAAGCGATGATGGCGCTCAAGATGGACCAGGCCGGGCGCGACATGAGCGGAGCGGTGGACGAGGTCGTCCGCAGGAGCGGCGCCGCTCGGATCGGGGTGATCGGCTTTTGCATGGGAGGTGGGCTCGCCCTGGTGCTGGCCACGCAGCGGCCGGACGCCGTCTCCGCCGTGGTGGCCTGCTACGGCGTCATTCCCTGGCCCGACGCACAGCCGGACTATGCCGCGCTCTCCGCCGCCGTGCTGGGGCACTACGCCGGCAACGACGACTTCTTCACACCCGCTGCCGCGCAGGCCCTGGGCGAGCAACTTCGGGCGCTGGGCAAGGAAGCGGAGATCATCATCTACCCCGGGACCGACCACGCCTTCTTCAACGACACCCGGCCCGAGGTCTACGACGCGGAGGCCGCGTCGGCGTTGTGGGACCGCAGCCTGGCGTTCTTCCATAGCCATTTGGGGCGGTAGCCACTCGGCGGACGGCGATGCGGACGGCGCAGAGGGCAGAGCGACCGCCCGTAGAGCCGTCTATTCGGGTTTGTTACCATCAGTTTCATGTCTGCTCGTTCACGTGAACTTCCTCGCCGCTCATGTCTTTCCACTCCGGGATCGAACGAGAAGTTCCTGGCGAAGGCGCCCACCGTGCCGGCGGACATGACCTTCCTCGACCTCGAGGACGCGGTCGCCCCTCTGGAGAAGGAGAGCGCGCGGCCCAAGGTCGTCGACGCCATCAAGAACCTCCCGTGGGATGACCGCGTCCTGTGCGTCCGGGTGAACGCGTGGGACACGGAGTGGACCTATGGCGACGTCATTGAGGTGGTCGGGAACGCGGGGGAGCGACTGGACGAGATCATGTTGCCCAAGGTGCAGTCGGCGGCCGAGGTGGTGGCCCTCGACCTCTTGCTGACGCAGGTCGAGAAGAACTCAGGACTCCCCGTGGGCCACATAGGGATCGAGGCGCAGATCGAGACGGCGCGTGGCCTCATCAATGTCGATGAGATCTGTGCCGCGTCGCCCCGTCTCGAGACGATCATCTTCGGGCCGGCCGACTTCGCCGCCAGCATCGAAATGCCAGTACTCACCGGCGGTGTCGAGATTCCCGAGTACCCGGGCGACCACTTCAACTATGTCTTCAGCCGCATCTTGATGGCCGGCCGGGCCAACGGGCTTCAGGTCATCGACGGCCCCTTCCTGAAAGTGCGTGAGCTCGATGCGCTGCGCCAGTACTCGCTGCGTACCCGCATGCTGGGCTACGACGGCAAGTGGGCACTGACGCCCGACCAGGCGGTCGTGCTCAACGAGGTGTACTCGCCGACCCAGGAACAATTCGACCGTGCCTTCGACATCCTCGATGCGTATCAGCAGGCCACCGAAGCCGACCGCAAGGGGGCCGTCATGTTCGGTGACGAGATGATCGACGAAGCGAGCCGCAAGATGGCGATCAAATTCGTCAGCAGGGGCGAGCGGGCCGGGCTCACCCGTAGCCCTGGCTGACCCGTAGCTCTGGTTGATCTCTGCTCTCAGCCGATGAGGCGGCGGGCGATCACCTTGAGCGCCAACGTCTCGTCCGCCCCTTCGAAAATGGAGAGGACCCGGGCGTCGACGAAGTAGCGGCTCACGGGGAACTCTTCCGCGTAGCCCATGCCGCCATGGATCTGCATCGCCTCGCGGGTGACCCACTCGGCGGCCCGACAGACGTAGGCCTTCACCATCGAAGCCTCCAAGGCACCCTCACCGCGCGCCATCAGCCGCGCCACGTGATACGACGATTGGCGCGTGGCCTGAATGATCATGGCCATCCGGCCGAGCTTGGCCTGCGTGAGTTGATACGCCGCGATGGGAGACCCGAACACCGTGCGGTCGGCGGCATAGGCGCGGGCAGCCTCATAGGCCGCCTGCATCACACCGAGGGCACGGGCCGCTGTTTGCAGCCGGCCGTTCTCGAAGCCCTGCATCTGGAGGTAGAAGCCCTTTCCCAGCCCTTCGGCTCCTCCGACCAGGTTTGCCTCGGGCACGAACCAGTTCTCGAAGGCGAGCTCGTAGGAGTGCATTCCCCTGTACCCGATCGTGTCGATGGGTCGCCCTTCGAGCCGGCCCGAACCCGTGCCTTCGGGCCGATCCGCGCCTTCTTGAGCGAAGACGAAGCCGATCCCGTCGCCGCGAGGCTTCTCGACCACGAACAGGGAGAGGCCGCGGTGGGCCAGCGAGCGATCGGGGTCGGTGCGGGCCAGCAACATCAGCACGTCGGCCCGGGCGGCAAAGGTGCACCAGGTCTTGACCCCGTTGACCAGCCAGCCGCCCGTGGTCGGCGTGGCCGACGTGACGATGCCGGCCACATCCGAGCCGAAATCCGGCTCGGTCACCGCCACCGCGGCCAGCACCTCCGCCGACGCCAGCTTCGGGAGCCATTGCTTCTTCTGCTCCTCGGTCCCACCGTGGACGAGGGCGCGCGTGAGGATTTCGGGCCGGGTGATGAGGGAGCCCCCGATGCCGAGCGAGCCCCAACTCAGCTCTTCCGTGGCCACGACCATGCCCATGTAGTCGCTCTCGCCGCCGGTGGCGAAACCTTCGTACTCCTCGGGCACGGAGAGGCCGAAGCCCCCCAGCTCGGCCAGGCCGCTGATGATCTCCTCGGGGATGTCGCCATTGGTCCGATGGACGTGCTCGGCATGCGGGCGGACCCTCTCCTCGGCGAAGCGGTGAAACGTCTCGCGCACCAGCTCGAAGTCGCTCCCGAGGTGGCGCGGCCCTTCCTGATCGGCCAACGCGGCCAGAGCGGAGGGGTGGCGACGGGCCGTCAAGAACTCGGCGGCGGGTGCGCTCCAACCGGGCTCCACACCCCAGTCGCCTTCCCGGCCGGCCACCCGGGCGATGAGGTCACCGAGGACGTCGGCCACGAAGGCCGTGGCCAGGAGCTGTTCGGTCTCGCCGAGAGCGCCATAGGTGAGCGTGGCCCGGGCGGTGGCCACGGCGGCGGCGGAGTGGGCAAGGTCGTAGGCGACCACCTGATTGGCGTCCACCCCGCCGTGGGCCCTGACGGCGCCGCACCCGGCGTCGACCACCGTCTGGGCCAGCTCGAGCGCCTCCGCGGCGGCCGTCAGAGGAGCGGATGTGGGCTGCACCATGGGGTCCGACCCTACTGGCTCGGCCCTGATTCTCCTTCTTCCGCGCGTCGTCCGATGACCGTCACCAGTGGCGGAAGGACCACGGGATCGTCGCCGGGATCCACCCCGGTCAGCGTCTCGAGATAGCGCGCGACGGGCCCTGGTCCCACGCCGGCCGGTGCCTCGGCCCAGGCGTCGACGACTTCGAGCCCGGCGTCGCGCACCAAGGCGGGTAGCATCGCCCCGATGTCAGGGTGTCGGGCATCGGGCATCGACATCGGGGAGCCGGCGATACGGCCGGCCGAGGTGATCGGTTCTTGGGCCACCACCCAGCCCCCGGCCCTGACCACGGCGGCCATTCTGCAGAGGACGACCGACGGGTCGTGGACGTGCAGCAACAAGAAGCGGCAGAAAGCCAGGTCGACCTGTTCGGGCAGGATGAGGTCCTCACCGGCCTGGGTCAGGGCAATGACCTGGGTATGCGCGGCGGCGGTGCGGGCGACCTCGTCGCGGGCCCGCGGATCGCTGTCCACCGCGTAGATGCGGCCGTGGCGCCCCACCATTTCGGCCAGGGCCACCGAGACGTCCCCGCCTCCGGCGCCGACGTCGAGACAGCGCCAGCCCGATCCCAGCCCGAGCCGGCTGAGCGCGGTGGCGAGGGGGCGCCGGTAGACATCGTCGCGCAGGCCGGTGAGCTCACTCATCGCAGCCGCTCGGTCCCCGCCTCGACGTCCATGACACCGCACTCTACGGCCGGTCCCGGAGGGGCTATAACCTCCTCAGCGTGAAAGTGACCATGTTGCTCTGTGACGCCGCGCAGGTGTCGGACGGAAAGCTCTACATTCTCGGAGGGGGATGGAGCATGACCGGGCCGGATCCGGTCCCTTCTGCAGTGGCCCTGAAGATCGACGTCGATTGGCACGAGGCCGAGACGTCGCACCACTGGGAGCTGTTCTTGGAGGACGCCGACGGGAAGCCGGTGCTGATGGAGACCCCAGACGGCACGCAGCCGGTGGAGGTGCGGGGTGAGTTCACGGTCAGCCAGCCACCCGAGATTCCCGAGGGATCGCCGATCGACGTCGCGCTGGCGGTGAACCTGGGCCCGATCCCGCTGGCACCGGCGACCCGTTTTGCCTGGCGACTCACCATCGACGGTGACTCGCTTCCCGGTGCGTCGCTCGGCTTCACCACGCGCCCGCGCCAGCTCGCGTCCGACTGATTGGCGCCCGGAGGACACCGCTGCCATGACGACCTATGACCGCCCGTTTGGTCGCTACCTGGAGGACTTCGTCCCCGGGGACATCTACCGCCACTGGCCCGGCAAGACGGTGACCGAGTACGACGACCACCTCTTCTGCATGATCACCATGAACCACCACCCGTTGCACACCAACGCGTGGTTTGCCGAGCATGAGACCGTGCAGGGTAAGAACGTCGTGGTCGGCAACCTCGTCTACTCCCTGGCGCTGGGGATGAGCGTGCCCGATGTGAGTGGGTCGTGCATTGCCAACCTCGAGGTCGAGTCGCTCCTGCACCGCTCGCCGACCTTTCACGGCGACACCATCTACGCCGAGACCCGCGTGCTGGATGCCACACCGTCGAAGTCGAAGGACGATCGAGGCATCGTCACCGTGGAGACGAAGGCATTCAATCAGCGCGCCGAGGAGGTGTGCTACTTCCGCCGCAAGCTTATGGTGTGGAAGCGCGACTACGCCCCGCCGCGCCGCCGCCCCTACCCTGACGACGTCTGGGACTGAGCCGCCGTCGGCGGCTCGCGTCCGGCGCTTCCAGCGCCGCGTGCTCGAGTGGGGCGCCGTGCATCGCCGGGACCTCCCCTGGCGGGCCACGCGTGACCCGTGGCGGGTGCTGGTGAGCGAGGTGATGCTGCAGCAGACCCAGGTGGAGCGGGTGCTGGCCTCCTATCGTGACTTTCTCGACGCATTCCCTACCCCCGAGGTTTGTGCCCGCGCCGGCCCGGGCGCGGTGGTGCGCCTGTGGTCGGGCCTGGGCTACAACCGCCGGGCCCTGCATTTGCACGGCGCGGCGGCGGTGATCACGGCCCAATACGGCGGGATCTTCCCGGCCGATGAGAAGGCGCTCAGGGCGCTGCCCGGCGTCGGTCCCTACACGGCGCGCGCCGTTCTGGCCTTCGCCTTCGAGGCCGACATGGCGCCCGTCGACACGAACGTGCTGCGGGTCCTGACGCGCTGCATCGCCGGGGAGGGGCTGAGCGTCCGCCGCGCCCAGGCGCTGGCTGACCACCTGCTCCCGTCGGGGCGCTCCTGGGAGTTCAACCAAGCCATGTTCGACCTCGGCGCCACTGTGTGCACGGCTGCCCGACCCCAGTGCGCTCGTTGCCCACTGCGCGCGCAATGCGCGTGGAGGCGCGCCGGGCTGGGTAGTGCCGATCCGTGGCGGGCCAGTCCGTCGGTGCGCACCCAGGCTCCGTTCGCTGGCTCGGATCGGCAGGGACGAGGGCGCCTCGTCGCGGCTTTGCGCCACGATCCCGTCCCCCGAGAGATGCTGGCCTCCGCCTGCGGGTGGCCTGATGATCAGGCTCGGGCGGAGCGTGTCGCGGCCTCACTCGTGAACGAGGGGTTTGCGGACTGGACCGATGGCCGGCCCGCGCTGCTGCAACTCTGCTGATGCGCTACGCCAATGACGTGGCGGGCATCGTGATCAGGCGACGAATTCCAAGATGTGCCGGTTCACCACGTCGGGTTGTTCCACGTGCAGAAAGTGCCCGGCCCCGTCGACCACGACCACGCGTGAGCCCTCGGCCATGAAGTCGGTCGGGTTGCCGATGGAGCTGAGCAGCATGCAGCCGTCGTCCCGGCCGTGCAGGTACAGCGTCGGCCGGGGGGTCGGTAGGTTGGCCGCGTTCTGCTCATCGGTCAGCTCGGGATCGAGCGGCGATGGGTCATAGAGGGCGCGGTAATACCCGATGGCGGCGGCCATCCGCTCCGGGTCCCCGATGGACTCCTTTACCCGGGCCACATCCCACGCACCGTCGTACCCCGGCGACCAATCGGCCCAGAGCCCGTCGACGAAGCCGTAGTTGTCGAGCGGGAGCGCCATCTCGGCCAGGGGGGAGAGGAAGAAGAACATGTACCAGCTGCGCCGTAGTTGGGCATAGGTGAACAAGGACATGCCGATGGAGGCGGTGGGGGGGACGGCGAGGGTGACGGCCCGGCGCCACCTCTCCGGCCGGTGGGCGACCGCGGCATAGGCGGCGAGCGCTCCCCAGTCGTGCCCGATGATGACCGCATCATCCCGGCCCCCGAGCGCATCGTGTAGGGCACCGGCGTCGCGGGCCAGGTGCGCGATCTGGTAGCCGCCGTCGGCCGGCAGGGCGCTGGGGGCGTAGCCACGGAGGAACGGAGCCACGGCGTGAAAGCCGGCAGAGGCCAGTTCCGGGAGCAGGAAACGCCAGGTGTGGGCGGTGTCGGGAAATCCGTGGAGGCACAGGGCGAGTGGTCCCTGCGCCGGCCCCGCTTCGAAGAATGAGAGTTGCAGGCCGTTGGCCGTTACGACGCGCTGTTCCATCCGCCTCAACGTACAGCCCGATGCACGGGTATCGTCTATGCCGTGAACGTCACGTTCTACGGCGTCCGGGGGTCCTGTCCGTGTTCGGGGGATCGCTACCGGCGGTACGGCGGCAACACCTCCTGTCTCGTGGTCGAGGTCGAGGGGGACGAGCCGCTGATCATCGACCTCGGCACGGGGCTGCGCGTGCTCGGCGAGGTGCTGCACAAAGATGTGCGGGCTGTCGGCGCGCCCCTCCACGCGACGGCCCTCCTGACCCACCTCCATTTCGACCACATCCTCGGCCTGCCATTCTTCGCGCCCCTCCAAGATCCCGGTGCCCGCCTGACCGTCCATGGCCCGGCCCAGGCCAAGAGGTCCCTCAAAGATGTGCTGCACGCCGCCGTCAAGCCGCCCGTCTTTCCTATACATATGGACGAGTTCCGGGGCGAGTTGGTCACCATCGACACCCGGGACGAGGACTTCTCGGTCGGATCGGCCAAGGTCATGGCGCGCGTCATCCCGCACAGCGGGGTCACCTTGGGCTACCGGATCGAGGCGGACGGCCGTGCCCTGGCCTACCTGCCCGATCACCAGGCACCGCTCGATCGGCGCACGATCTCCGATTCCGTCATGGAGTTGTGCCAAGGGGTGGATCTCTTGGTGCACGACGGCCAGTACACCGAGGACGAGTTCTCCACCAAAGCCGATTGGGGCCATTCCACGGCGGCGTTCGCCGTCCACGTGGCGGCCGAGGCGAACGTCCGCAAGCTCCTGTTGTCACACCACGACCCTTCCCACAACGACCGTGAGGTGGACCGCATCCTCACCCAGGCTCGGCGACTTCCCGAGGCCAAGGGGATAGAGGACGTGTCCTCGGCGCACGAATCTCAGTCCATCGACCTCGGTCACATGTAGGTGTCGGGCCTCGACCAGGCCCGGTTCCGCGAGGTACTCGGGCACTTCGCCACCGGCGTCACCATCGTGACGGCAAGCGACGAAGGGGAGCCTGTCGGATTCTCGTGCCAATCCTTCGCCGCCCTCTCTCTCGATCCCCCCATGGTGATCCTCGCCCCGTCCAGGAGCTCCACCAGCTGGCCGCGTATCGCCCGGGCCGGCGCGTTCTGCGTCAACATCCTGGGGGAGCACCAAGAATCGGTGTGCCTTGCCTTCGCCGTCTCCGGAGGCGACAAGTTCGACGGTGTGGACTGGACCCCGGGGGTCACCGGCTCGCCGCGCATCACGGACTCGTTGGCCAGGGTGGAGTGCACGCTCGGGGCCATCTACGAGGGGGGCGACCACGAGCTGGTGACCGGGCACGTGGTGCACATGGAGATCGATGAGGGATCGCCCCTGCTGTTCTACCGTTCCGGCTTCGGACGCTTCGTGGCGTAGCCACCCGCTGCTACCGTTCCACCGGTGCCCGAGCTGATTCCCTCCGCGACGATCAACGACGTCCTGGTCGTGCGGCCCGACGTCCACGGGGACCAGCGGGGACGCTTCGTCGAGACCTACCGGCGCGGCTGGCTCCCGCTGGGGCGCGAGATGGTCCAGGGCAACCGGTCGGAGAAGCAAGCGGGCGCCGTGGTGGGCCTGCACTACCACCTCCATCAGGCCGACTACTGGTACCTCTTGCGCGGAAGGGCCAGGGTCGTGCTGCACGATCTCCGGCAGGGCTCAGCGACCGACGGGGCGACCGAGCTCATCGACCTCGACGGGGACGTCGACCAGGGGTTGTTCATCCCACCGGGGGTCGCCCATGGCTTCGCGGCTTTGACCGACATCTTGCTGTGGTATCTCGTGGACAGCTACTACAACGATTCCGACGAGTTGGGCCTGGCGTGGGACGACCCCGTGGTAGGGGCGGACTGGGGGCTGACTGACCCGATCCTGTCGAATCGGGACAAGGCCAACCCGCGGCGCCACGAGATCGCCGAGGGAGTTCGGCCCCGGATGGTGATGCGGACGTAGGGCCTGCCGTGGCACGCGGTACGCGGTACGAGGCACGCGGCACGAGGCGGGAAAAGCAGGACCTAGTTCGACGGGAGGCCGGCCATGCGCTTTGGAATCTTCTACGAGCACCAGCTGCCCCGCCCCTGGGGCCCCGATGACGAGCACAAGCTCCTCAAGGACGCGCTGGAGCAGGTCGAGCTGGCTGACCGGTTGGGCTTCGACTACGTCTGGGAGGTCGAGCACCACTTCTTGGAGGAGTACTCCCACTCCTCGGCCCCCGAGGTCTTCCTCGCCGCGGCCAGCCAACGCACGTCACGCATAAGGATCGGTCACGGGATCGTGCAGCTGCCCTTCGGCTTCAACCATCCGGCCCGCGTCGCGGAGCGCATCGCGACCCTGGACCTCGTCTCGGACGGGCGGGTGGAGTTCGGCACGGGTGAGGCGAGCTCGGAAATGGAGCTGGGCGGTTTCGGCGTCGTCCGCGCCACCAAACGGGCCCAGTGGGCCGAGGCCCTCGACGTGGTGACGCGGCTCCTGGTCGAAGAGCCCTTTGCCGGCCACCAGAGCGACTCGCTCTCCATCCCCCCTCGCAACCTGGTGCCCAAGCCCTATCAGCGACCCCATCCGCCGTTGTGGGTGGCCTGCTCTCGGCGTGAGACGATCCATTTGGCGGCCACCAAGGGCATTGGGGCCCTCTCGTTCTCCTTCGTCGAACCCCAGCAGGCCCGCCAGTTTGTCGACGACTACTACGCCACCGTGGCGTCGGAGGAGTGCGTGCCGGGGGGCTTTGCCGTCAACGCCAACGTGGCGTGCGTCCTGCCGTTCATGTGCCACCGGGACGAGGCAATGGCCATTGAGCAGGGACTCGACGGGGGGCACTTCTTCGGGTACTCCCTGGCCCACTACTACGCCTTCGGCGAGCACCGGCTCGGGGAGACCAGCGTGTGGGAGGAATTCCTGCAGAACCGCTCCCGATTCGGCTTCGACCGCGCCGTGGCGGCCCAACAAGGGCAGGTGCTCGGCGCCCAGTTGCTCGAGCAGGGTATGGGCGCCCTGCGCGGCGCCATCGGGACGCCGGCGCAGATCACCGAGCTCATCCGGCGCTACGAGGCGGCTGGCGTCGACCAGCTGATCTTCGTGAGCCAGGCGGGGCGCAACCGTCATGAGGACATCTGCGCGTCCATGGAGCTCTTCGCGCAAGAGGTGTTGCCCGAGTTCGCCGCCCGGGCCGACGAAGTTGACCGGGCCAAGGAGGAACGGTTGGCCTCCGCCAAGGAGGCGGCACTCGGCCGCCGTCCACCGCCGCGCCAGCTGGCCGAGCCCTTCGTCGTCCCCGCTCTTCCAGCTCACTGAGTCGCGGTTTCGTACACCCATCGCGTCCTGTTGAATAGGAGGCAATGCTCATCGAGGGGATCGCGGTGGCGGTGGCGGTGGCGGCACTGGCGGCAGTGCTCCTGACGAGACGGTTGTCGCACGGTGATGTGCACTCCGTCGAGGGGTACCACCGGTCATTGCACACACTCGGGACCATCAACGCCCATCCCGTGCACCCACCCGTCTCCGAGGACGACGCCGCACCCGGTGAGCGCGCGAATCCGGCCTACCCCGAGAGCGCCGTCCGACTGGCGGGCGGGCGGGCCGTCCGGGTGACCGACG
>PKYA01000125.1 GCA_003133545.1 Acidimicrobiaceae bacterium
AGCGATGGTCAACCGGCCTCGGTCCTCGCCTATCCACGCAGCCCCTCAGCGCTCCATGACGAAGCAGAAGGGATGACCGGCCGGATCCAGGTGCACCTGGTACATGCCGGTTCCCACGTCGACTGGCTCCTTGACCACCCGCGCCCCCAGCGCGACGGCGCGCCGCGATGCCGCCGCAAGGTCGGGGACGGTGATGTCGAGGTGCAATTGCTGGGGCTGGCCGTCGGGCCATCCCGGTGCCGTGTAGCGCTCGACGCGTTGGAACGCGAGCTTGGGTGACGCCGGCCCCAGACGTACCTCAGACCAATCCGGGTCCTGGAGCACGGTGCCACTCAGGAGGTCGCCGTAGAAGCGGGCGAGCGCGGGAGGATCGGGGCAATCGAGGACGACCGACCGCCATTGCACCTGCGGGGAGCCTCCGTCGACCACAAGCAGAACCTACCCCGTAAGCATGACTCTTGAACCGGTTCCCCTTGGGGCATGCTTTGGCGATGAGCACCCACGTCACCTACGAACTCGAGGGCCACGTCGCGGTCATCACCTACAACCGTCCCGAAGCCATGAATGCGATCAATGCGGAAATGCGGCGCTCCCTCAACGAGGCATTCGCCCGTTTCCGTGAGGAAGAGGAGGCTTGGGTGGCCATCGTCACCGGCGCGGGCAGGGCCTTCTGCGCCGGCGGCGACATGCGGGATGGAGCAGGGTCGACAGGCGACTTCGCCGGGACCTTCTGGGAGAAGCCGACCGTCAACTCCTTCGAGAGCGGCTGGGAGATCTACAAGCCCGTCATCGCCGCCGTGAACGGGTACTGCCTGGGTTACGGGCTGACCCTGGTCACCTGGTGCGACTTCGTGATCGCCAGCGATCGGGCGGAGTTCGGCTTTCCCGAGGTGCGGCTCGGGGTACCGACCATTGTGGGCGCCATCAGACTGCCCCAGAGGATCAACTGGCAATACGCCATGGAGCTGCTCTTGACGGGGGAGCGGATCGACGCCGCGCGGGCCAAGGAAGTAGGGCTGGCCGGCTGGGTGGTGCCCCACGAAGAGTTGATGGACGAGGCCCGGTCCCTGGCCCATCGACTCCTGGCGGCAGCCCCCCTGGCGGCACGGGCGACCAAGGAGGTGGCCGTGCGATCCCAATTCCTGCCTCCAGTCGAAGCCATCCGCTTCGGCGAGACCATGCGCATGGTGGCGAGCTCCACCGAAGACGCACGAGAGGGACGTCAGGCGATGGCGGAGGGCAGGGAGCCGGCGTGGAAGGCGCGCTGACGTCGCGTCGACGCGTCACCATGACGTGGAGAAGGCATTCCTCTCCCGGTGCAGGACTGCGGGCCCGAAGTGGCGGCCTTCCGGGCGGTCACGCCACCACCGGCCCGCCCGCACTCTTGCTGGTACAACAGGGTTGATGACACAATCGGCCTCCGACGCGGCACCAAGGCATCGCAGGTGGGCTATCTTCCTCACCGAAGCTTGCCGGCGTCCGAAATAAGCCGTCTCTAGCCCGGTGGGGCTCGGGAGGCCTCCTCTCCCAGAAAGACGGTCTTCGTGAAAAATCTGGCCCTGAAGGTCGTCGCCACGGCATCCCTTGTCGCCCTCGTCGTGCCCATCGTGGTGGTTCCCGCTGCGGCGGACACCTATGCGGCGTCCAAGCCCTCGACCAGCGTGCTCTTCCCCGAATCGACAGCGAAGGCGGCGGGGCTCACGAAGGTCGTGAACGCTCCCTCCGTCTCCACGGCCACCAGCGTCTCCGGGTGCCCCGATGGCGCGCAGGAGGAATTCGCCAACGCGTCGGGAAAACTCGGGTTGCTGGCGGAGGTGCTCTACTGCGCATCAGAAGCGGATGCAACCAAGCTCTTGCATAATTTTATCTCCAATGGCAAAGCACAAGCGGGCCTGAGCCCTCCGAAAATTCTCGGATCGACCGCCGTGGCGCGAGTGGGTTCGGACTCGACGTACCTCATCGTCTGGCGGCGCGGCACCGCGCTTGAATTGATTGGCCTGTCCACGAACCTGCCCTCGAGTTCGACGACCAGTACCACCACCGGGACCACGGTTCCGCTCACAGCGAGCGACAAGCAGCTGCTGGCACAGGCAGCCACACAACAGAACGCGAGATTCAAGAGCGTCGCGGTTTCTGCTGGAACGGGCGGATCGGCGGCCGATGCCAAGGCGCAGGCCACCGCAAACGCAACTTCGGCGGCTGCCGGCTGCCCGAAGAATCCCGCCACCGCGCTGACGAAGACGAAGTGGACCAAGGCACCGGCCATGACCATCGATCCCACCAAGACCTATACCGCCACCGTGAAAACTGACGTGGGCACATTCGTCATTGCGCTCGATGCGAAAGCTGCCCCCCAAACCGTCAACAACTTCGTCTTCCTGGCTCAGCATCGTTTCTTCGACTGCGTGATCTTCCTTCGGGTCATCCCCACATTCGTCGATCAGACGGGGGACCCCACGGGGACGGGGAGCGGCGGACCGGGATACACCATCGCCGACGAGCTACCTGCGAAGGCATCGAACCCGGCCGACCAGTACCCGCTGGGATCGGTGGCGATGGCCAACACCGGCCAACCGCACTCCGGCGGCAGCCAGTGGTTCATCGTCGCCGGCGCACAGGGCGAATCGCTACCCAACTCGTATTCACTGTTCGGCCATGTCACCTCAGGGATGAGCGTTGTCGAAAAGATCAATGCGCAAGGGAGTTCCTCAGGCGTCCCTCCCGCCGTCACCCACCGGATGCTGAAGGTCACGATCAGCTCGTCCTGACCGTCCCAATCTGGCGACCCGGCCGCGGCCGATTCGGTTGCGCTGTGAGGTCTCTAGAGAAGCCCGGAAACCTGATGTACCTCGCCACATGGGACTCCAATGGCCTCATGGTGCTTCCGCACTGCTTCAGCGTCAGGTGCCTCAAGCAGGCAGTACACCTTGCCGTCCGGATTGTGAAAAAGCTCTACCTGGCGAACACCAAACTCGTCCGCCTTTTGCTCCTTCGTATCCTGCGTGATCTGCTGGATCGCCTGATCCGGGAGCTTCAGATCATCGTGAAAATCCATGAACTGGGGCATCGGGATTTTCTCCTTTCAATGCGATTGTTGCACTGGCCGTGAGGACATAAGTCTTCGGCATCATGCTATTGCAGGAAGGCGATCGGTGCTCGGGGAACCCGGGATGGCGACCATTTCTCGCCTGACGATGGTGCTACCTCGACCGCCTCGGGTCGAATACATCCATCGTTCACGGCGCTGAAATCTGCCGGGCTCCCCAACTCGAAAAGACGGGACCTGCCACGCTGCAATCAGCGGTGAGAGGATCATCAGGTGGGTTGCGCGAGGCACAGGTTTCAAACGCACATTCGGAGCCTCGTGCCGAAATACCTGGACCTCCTGCCCAAACGCCGAGGCCGGAGGTGAAGTTGGTTCGCCCCCGAATGCATCCTTGTCAGGTCAGCGCCCTCCTCGTACTCATATTCGTGCTTGGAGGGTGCACCGACAATGCCGCGACCGCATCGATTCGTCCGACGTCGTCACATTCCGCGCGGACGGATTCATCAACGACGAGTAGTGATGGCACCTCCGGCTTGGGAGCTTGGGTCATCTCCGCCGTACACTCCACGGGCGGTCGGCAAGGCGAGTTGGTATCCGTTTCCTGCCCCGCCGTGGCCGACTGCTACGCCGCGGGATTCTCGTTTCTCGGCGACGGACTGTCCTACCCTCCCGTGAGCCCGGGGCTCAACGAACGGCCGGTCGTCGAACATTTCAACGGAGCGAGATGGTCGATGATGCCGCTCCCTTCGACTCCTGGAATCCTCAACCGCGTCACCTGCGTGACACCGCAGGACTGCATTGCGGTAGGAGGGACCGAGCTCAACTACCAGACGAACGGAACCTCCTTGGTGGAATCGTTCAACGGACACCGGTGGAGCGTTGTGCCAAGCCCCAACCTCGGCGCCGCAGCCTTCGCGGGTACGCCAGCGGCGGGCGCACCTCCCGGTCAGATCCAGAATGTCCTGGAGGATGTCGCCTGCCGCGGAGTAGCGGAATGCTTCGCCGTGGGGGACGCTTCGGTCGTACTCAACGGGGACTCGATCGTCGTCGAACCGATCACGGTGCGATTTGATGGAACGTCGTGGGCGGCCACGACCCTCACTACGGCGCTCGCGGAGTTCTCGGACATAGCGTGCGACTCCGAGGTGTGTCTCGCGGTCGGAAGTTCCTCGAACGATTTACGGACCGAAGTACCGATTGCGGCGACGTTGTCGGGAACGACCTGGATGCAGACAGCTGCGCCAGTCGGGGAATTCGCGATCCGTGGAGTGACCTGTGCCGCGACGACGTGCCGCGTCCTCACCTACTCGAGGTCCGTCGGGGTCTACTCGGGTGGATCCTGGACTGCGCAGAACCTGCCGACCGTTCCAGCGCAGATGACAACCTGGTATGGCCTGACCTGCTTCAGAGCGACGCAGTGCGTCGCTGTCGGCCAGGACAACTCCGCTGAAGGTCGGACTGCTCTCAACCCACTGGCTTGGGACAAGACTCTGGTGGCGATTCTTTCGAATGGGAGATGGTCCATCGAGAGCAGTCCGAACGGGGCTGACATGAACAACGCATTGCTCGGCGTCGCATGCCCGGCGTGGCACAAGTGCGTCACTGTCGGCTATTCGCAAGTACCCAGCGGGCTGAATGCCGGTCTCGTGAGTCCACTGGCGCTGACACCCTAGCCGTCGTACCAGGATCCGGATCTTGAGGTTGCTTCCCATGCGAGTGACCTTGAGACCTCCTATGCCAACGCAAGGAATGGTGTCAGTGTCGGGAGGAACCATTCAGTAATGACCATCAGAGGTGATTGGTCGGAGTCGATGCGATAGCGCCGAGTAAGCAGGCAATCACCGACACTCACGTCCAGATTCCACAGCCGAGAAACGACCGATTCTTCTGCCTCGACGAAGTCTTGTCGGGTGACATCGATCCCCATTTCATCGAGTATCCGACCAATAGGGTCGATGCTGGTTTCAAGCCTGCGACCGAATCTTGTCGGGAGGCGACTCAGGACAATGACGCTCTGGGCGTAGACATACGAACGGCCTGAGATGTGACCCCGAAGAGTGGCAGCTCGGTACAGCACCTGCTCGCCCTCTTGGACCTGCAACTCGTTGGCACCCTGCACTCCGATCGGTTCGTGCTGACTGGCGTAGGCATCTATGCCTTCACCGACAAGCTGCTCCAAGAAGTTCGTCACGGTGCCGCTCGTCCGCCCGAGGGCCGCCTGGAGAACCAATTGATTGGCAACCACCGGCCCTATTGAATCGCAACTCCGGACGCAGCGGGGTACGGACCCGGTTTCATCGCTTCGGCCGGGAGGAATTCTCATGTCCGGAGGGTCCGTGCCCTCCAGATCCACTGTCACGGCGCGCCGGTCCAGCAGCGCCGGCACGGCCGAGTTGCCACCGGCAACGGCAGACTCAATAATTTCTGACCACGCTGTCGGGACCCATGACGACCACCGGATCCATCGAGGGCTGCAGCCACCGCAGCACTGCCACGAGGTCGGGCAGCGGCAGGCTGACGCATCCGGCGGTCGGTTGGCCAACATTTGCGTGGAGGAAGATTCCGGCGCCCAACGGCCCGGCCGGCGGCGTGTTGAAATTGATCACGGCGAAATAGGGGTACGCGTTCGTCTCGGTCCACAGTGCCTCGCTGGCGTTGGCGAACGGCGGGGTCGTCCCGCAGGGAACGTGCTGAAAGGTGTTGTAGGTGGGACTGTTCCCGTAGCCATCCTCGTCCCACCAGTCGCCGCAGACCAACTGGTGGTAGGGAAATGAGACCCCGGGATTGGGATCGTTGCCGTACATGGTGGCGCCGATCGCGTAGATGCCGATCGGGGTGCTGCCGTCGCCCTCGCGACGATCCGAGCCGTACTCCCAACCTGACGAGCCGTTGACGGCCGGCATGGGGGGGAGGGCCTGCTGCCACCCGGTGCCGTCGTTCTGCCAGGTGGTGAGCGTGGCAGTGGTGCTGGAGAAGCTGGGGGCGTCCACGACGATCACCTGCTTCGCCCCGTCCGTCGTGGCCAGCTGTTCCACCAGGCTCAGGGGCTGCGCCCCGTGAAATGGCGCGTCGCCGAAGGAGNNTGGCCGCCATGGCGACGATGGGTTGATTCAGGTCGATGGCGCCGGTCGAGCCGTGGAAGCCGGCGTCGCCGAAGGAGAAGATGCCGCCGTCTGCCGCCACCAGCCAGTAACCCGTGCCGTCGGGGGTCGCCGCCATCCCGACGATGGGTCGGTTCAGGTGCACGCCACCCATGGAGCCCAAGAACGGCGCGTCGCCGAAGGAGAAGATGCCGCCGTCTGCAGCCACCAGCCAGTAACCCTGGCCGTCGGGCGTGGCCGCCATGGCGACGATGGGCTGGTTCAGGTG